>JAQWYU010000025.1 GCA_029253805.1 Flavobacteriaceae bacterium
AGAAATTGGGCCCGAAACGAAGAAGCAACATTTGCCATAAAACGCGCAATGGATTTAGAACCGCTGTTAAAGGTTACTATTCCAAATTCTGTTGATGAAAATATTTTAAATAAACTTTAGAAAATGAAAAATAAATTTACTTCCTTACTATTGTTATTTTTGTTAACAAGCTCTTGTCAATCTGTAAAAGTAGCAGTTGATTATGATAAGTCTGTTTCCTTTGAGACTTACAAAACTTACGGATTTTTAAAGAAAGGTATTGATCGTGCTCAAATTAATGATTTGGATAAACGCAGAATTTTGAGATCCATTGAAAAAACACTACTCGAAAAAGGTTTTGCAAAATCTGACAATCCAGACGTGATTGTCAACTTTTTTACCAAGGAAAACCAGGAAATAAATATTTTCAATAATAGCTTTGGAAATTTTGGTTATGGCATGGGTTGGGGCTGGGGCTTTTATAATGGAGCACGAACTACTGTGACAAACTCAACAAAAGGGGTACTTTATATTGATTTAATAGATAATAAAACAAAACAACTTTTCTGGCAAGGAATTGGAAAAGGATACTTAACAACAGATGTTGAACAAAAGGACAAGGTTATTGATGATTTTGTATCATCAATTTTAGCAAAATATCCACCAAAAATCTAATCTAATCCTTAACGTCCAAGGCATCACGCAAGTTATTACCCATTAACATAAAAGCCATAACCAAACTCATAATACAAACCCCTGGTATAAGTGCTAAATACGGCTTGCCTAATATTATATAGTTATAATGGTCTTTGATCATTGAACCCCAGCTAGACATCGGCGGTTGTGCTCCAATTCCCAAAAAACTAAGACCACTTTCTATAAGAATAGCTGCGGCAAAATTTGCAGCACAAATAACGATTATAGGAGCCAAAATATTAGGTAGAATATGCTTAGTAATAATCCTAAAATTTGAATAGCCTAAAGCACGAGCAGCTGTAACATATTGCATTTGCTTGACACTCATAACTTGACCTCTTACAATTCTAGCAACCTCAACCCACATAGTTAATCCAACTGCAATGAACACTTGCCAAAAACCTTTACCTAGAGCCAAAGTTATTGCAATCACCAAAAGCAAGGTAGGGATAGACCATGTTACGTTAATCACCCACATAATGATTGCATCCCATTTACCTCCAAAGTAACCTGCTAAACTACCTAAAACAAGACCAATTAAGAGGGATATTAAGACTGCAATAAAACCAATTGAAAATGAAATTCTCGCTCCTACTAAAATTCGACTTAAAAGATCTCTACCATATTTATCAGTTCCAAAATAAAAAGTCCTCTCAGCAACAAAAGGAAGTGATGAATTGGTGTTGTCAGATAATTTGATCGACTTCTCTAATTCTTTTAGCCCAAATGAAGCATATTCAGAATAGTATATATGCTTGTCATCAAAGCTGTATGATGAAATTGGTATTTCTTTTGGAGGGTGTGAATTCCCAAAAAATAAACGATTAAATAAATTCTGGTTACTATCCAATGAACTTGGAATAACTAACATTTGAACTGAAAAACCAGGAGATTTAGAATGAATAGACAAATGCATTTGATTTGAGTACTGGGAACTATCAGGGGCTATTACATATGCAAAAACAGAGATAAAACCAACAAGTAGAATAAACCAAAAACTAATAACGCCCCAGAAACTTTTTTTGAATTTCTGAAATGCCAAATTAGTTAGCCCATTCTTTCGCATTAATAATTAATTTTTAAGCTGTGTAGTTTTTTTACTGTTGTCGGAGTTATTCAGGTCATTTAATACATTTAAAGCCTCTTCCATGTAAATATCCTTTGAAAGATTTTTATGCCATCTATTTCTGTTAATTTTGAAAACAGAATCTTGTTTCATAATAGGTAGCTCGTATGACAAAGGTTCAAATGTCAAGTCTGTCTGGTAATCTAATAATTTATCAAAACGTTTAGATTCTTTCTCATTTGAAGTAATATTCTCAGAATATTTTTCAAAATTGAGTTGATAAACTTCTTGATCTCTAATGGACTTAATCCAGCGCGCATTATCATCTATTAATTTTATTTGCTCGCTTGAGTTCAATCTGTTGTGACTATTTTTAATAGTTATTTCATAATTGAGAGAGCTATCCCAGATCTGATAAATGGCAGGCTCAATCTCATCCCATGCTAGTGGATTATCTTGCTCTTTCTCTCCCATTTTCATATAACTAAAACGTCCAGGGACAATTATATCACTTTTTACTCCCTCAAGTTGGGTAGACCCTCCATTGATTCTATAATATTTTTGAGTAGTAAACTTAAATGCCCCCATATCACCATTTGTATTGCTTCGAATCATTCGATTTAAATCAATAATATTTTGAACAGTTCCCTTGCCATAAGTTTGTTTGCTACCAATAACTATAGCCCGTTTATAATCTTGCATAGCTGCAGCTAAAATTTCAGAAGCGGAGGCTGATAATTCATTTACCAAAATTACGAGTGGGCCATCCCAGTCAATACCACTTTGTTTATCACTTAAAACTTCATTGTTGTTCCCCGCCGAACGAACCTGAACAATAGGGCCTTCGTCAATAAAAAGACCTCCAATATCTACTACTGTTTTTAGAGACCCACCACCATTATTTCTTAAATCTAGAACTAGTCCCTTGATGCCTTCTGCTTTTAAAAGTTCAATTTCTTTTTTTACATCAGTGGCTGCATTTCTACTGTTTGAATCTTGAAAATCAATATAAAATTTAGGAAGGTTAATTACACCAAACGTAACACCACCTTTTACTACCTTAGTAGATTTAGCATACGTTTCTTCAAGTAAGATTTCATCCCTTGGAATACTTAAATCTTCAATTGTACCATCAACCTTTTTGAGAGTGAGAATAACATTTGATCCTTTAGGGCCCTTAATTAGCTTGACAGCATCATCCAATCGCATACCCATCACACTTACAGCTTCTTCTTCGTCCTCTTGCCTAACTTTTATGATGGCATCTCCTACTTCTAACTTGTCTTGACGCCAAGCAGAGCCACCAGAGATGAGTTCTGTGATAGTTATCTCATCCATGCGCTTTTGGAGACGTGCACCAATTCCCTCATACTTGCCTGTCATTTGTGCATCAAACCTGTCTTTATCACTAGGAGCAAAATAGAAGGTGTGAGGATCAAATTCTTCAGCTATAACATTGATGTATACCGACAACCAATCTTGTCTTCTAATGTCTTTTAAAACAGAAAAATTTTCCGTCATTGTTTTTAAGACAGATTCTCTGGCTTCGGTTTCAATTTCGGAGCTAGTCCGTGATTTAAAACTTGAGTCAGTTTCCTTTAATTTTTTATCAGCTGTTGTTAGATCATAGTAGTTCGAGATTGTATAGAACTTTAATTGTTTTCTCCATCTGTTAAACATATCTAAATTAGAATCAGCATATGTCTTGTTTTCGTAATTAGTTGAATAAACTTCTTCTAAATTAAAATCAAAAGGGCTCTCTAACACTTTAGAATACACATCTTTCGAATCTTCAAATCTAATCAAAAAACGTTCATAAACCATATTGAAAAAACTAACATCGTGGGCTAAAATTTGATTATCTAGTTCTGTTTTAAACTCTTCAAACTCATCTATATCCGATTTTAAAAAATAATTTTTAAATGGATCTATTTGATCTAAAAAACTTTGATAAACAGCCCGAGATAAATCATCATCTATTTCTTTTGGCTGAAAATGACCTTCCTCTAACAAATAAGTGATTAATTGTAATAATAATTTATCCTTATTTGGATCGTCGAATGTTTTAGAAGTGAAACTACAAGACGCAAATGCTGTGAGTAAAGCAACTAATAAAATATTAAAATTTCGTTTCATAAAATGAATTAAAGTTGTAGAATTCAAATAATATTCTAAAATAAATTAAAAATAATGACAAAGCGATGAATTGGTAATAATTTTTTGTTAAAGCTGGTTTAACCTAAAAATAAGCAACAATTTATGTACTTTTGTTATGAATCATAAATCTAAAATGACAAAAAGACCTTTAATTTTAGTGACAAATGATGATGGAATCACAGCCCCAGGTCTGCGTACTCTAATCAAAGTCATGAATAGTATTGGAGAAGTAATAGTGGTTGCTCCTGATAGTCCTCAAAGTGCTATGGGTCATGCAATCACTATCAATGATACTCTTTATTGTAAAAAAGAACAAATTGATGATGGGCCCCAAAGTGAATATAGCACTTCTGGAACTCCCGCAGACTGCGTAAAACTAGCTATCCATGAACTTTTAGATCGAAAGCCAGACTTATGTGTTTCTGGAATTAACCATGGATCGAACTCATCAGTTAATATCGTCTACTCTGGCACAATGAGTGCAGCTATTGAAGCTGGCATGGAAGGTATTCCAGCTATTGGTTTTTCACTACTAAACTATAAATGGGAAGCTGATTTTAGCCAAATAGAATCCTTCATAAAAACTATCATCAATCAAGTGCTAAATCAAGGATTACAAAAAGGAATTATTTTAAATGTTAACTTTCCAAAACTTTTGGAAAATGAAATTAAAGGAATTCGTATTTGCAGACAAGCTAATGCTAATTGGATTGAAAAGTTTGATAAACGTCAAACTCCACTTGGAAGAGATTATTACTGGCTCACTGGAGAATTCAATAATCTAGATAACAAAGAAGACACTGATGAATGGGCTCTTGAAAATGGATACATCTCAGTAGTTCCTGTGCACTATGATCTAACTGCTCACTACTACATTAAGGAATTAAAAAAATGGTCTTTCGATGGATAAAAAATCAATAATAACTGGTTTAATATATGGAATCGTTTCGAATACTTTGGGATTGTTTGTCGTATGTTTTACAACAGCAAAAATAGCTGGGCGTTCAGAAAGTACATTACAAGTTCTCGAAGCTGCTGTGTCAGAAAATTTTATAGGCAAGCTCATTAGCTTAGGAGCCATTATAAACTTAATTTGCTTCTTTTATTTTATCAGAAAACAAAAAGATGGTCATTCAGCTGGAATTTTAATTGCCACTATTTTGATTGCAGTTGGAACCTTTATAACCAAACTTTAAATGAAATATTACATCATAGCTGGAGAGGCATCTGGAGATTTGCATGCTGCAAATATGATGAAAGCATTAAAAAAGTTTGATTCTAAAGCAGAGTTTAGGTTTTGGGGTGGTGATTTGATGGAAAGTGTAGACGGACAACTAGTAAAGCATTACAAAGATTTAGCTTTTATGGGCTTTTTTGAAGTAATAATGAATATTAGAACTATTTCAAAAAATTTAAAGTTTTGCAAAGCAGATATTAAAAAATTTAAGCCGAACTGTTTGATTTTTATTGACTATCCTGGCTTTAATTTGCGTATTGCTAAATGGGCAAAAAAAGAAGGAATAACCACTCACTATTATATTTCTCCACAAATATGGGCTTGGAAAGAAAATAGAATCAGTGCTATAAAACGTGATATTGATAAAATGTATGTCATACTGCCATTTGAAAAAGGCTACTACGAAATCAACCACATGATGCCCGTAAATTTTGTTGGACACCCACTCATCGATGCTATTGCAGATCGAAACCCCACTGATGAAACTTTATTTAGACAAACTCACGAACTTAATCAAAAACCTATTATAGCCCTCCTCCCAGGAAGCCGAAAACAAGAGATAACTAAAATACTTTCGGTAATGATTAGCGTAGTAAAGAGTTTTCCAGATTATCAATTTGTGATTGCTGGAGCTCCAAGCCAAGATCCTAAATTTTACAGTTCATTTATAAAAAATAAAAATGTTTCTTTTGTTGAAAATAACACCTATGACTTATTGAGCGTAGCACATGCAGCAGTTGTTGCTTCGGGAACAGCAACTCTAGAAACTGCACTATTTAAAGTTCCTGAAGTGGTATGCTACAAAACTAGCTGGGTCTCATATGAGATTGGAAAACGATTAGTAAAATTAAAGTATATCTCTCTAGTTAATTTAATTCTTGATAAAGAAGTAGTAACTGAACTAATTCAAGGTGCTTTTAATACAAAAAGTCTGACTACAGAATTAAGCTCTATCTTAAATGGTGAAATGCGTGAGCAACAATTAATAGCTTACCATGAACTGGAAACAAAATTAGGTGGACATGGAGCAAGTTTAAAGGTTGCGGAATTGATACATAATTCTTTGAAATAGGTTCTCTCACACACACCATTTAATTTCACCAAACCGCAAAACTGATTCAAAATTAGTTTAAATATATAATTAAATTTTACAATTAGTTAAAGGGTGAAAGTCGGTTTAAAACTTTCGTAATAAGCATTAAAAGCCTCTTGACTGTTAACATCTTTATACGTTTGATCTTTAAATAGCTGGAGATATATCTCAATTTTTTGAACGGTTTGATAGCCAGGAATTGGCGCTATTAAATTTGCATTAAAATCTAAAAAAACTATAGTTGGATAAGCCCTAACTCCTAAGTATTGAGAAAATTGATGCGCACTATTTCTGCGCTTTGCTTTGGCTGGATCATAGTTTGGATTATCAAACAATCGATCTTTGTAACTAACTGTTTCGTTACCCTCAGCATTAAACTTCACTGCGTAATAATTCGTATTAACAAAATCAATTAAATCTTTATTAGTAAACGTATTTCTATCTAGCATTTTACAAGGCCCACACCAAGACGTATAAAAATCTATCATTATATTTTTAGGTTCCTTTTTTTGTAGTTCCAAAGCTTGATCCATAGTTATCCAATTAATCGATTGGGAGACTACAGTCAAAGATGACAATAGTGTTATTAAGGTTAAAACAAATGATTTCATATCTAATTAACTTTTTAACATTTTAATAATTGGATATTCTAACGAACTCCGTGCATTAGTTTTTTAATAACTGGATATAGTAATGCTGAAATAACTCCTAATCCAACAGCTACAGCCGTTAATACCCAAAAGAAATAACTTAGGCCCTGTGCTTTGGCTATACCTTCAGAGGCTTCACCAAAAACACCTGCTAATTTCATGCCAATAGCAACTGCAAGATACCAAATGCCAAACATCATGGCTATCATTCTTCCGGGAACTAACTTACTTACATATGATAAAGCTACGGGTGAAATACAAAGCTCTCCCATAGTATGAAAGAAATAAACCAAAATTAGCCAAATCATACTTACTGATGCTGTTTTGGCTCCAGGTTCAATTGAAGAGGCACCAATGGCTACACATGCCATTCCAATTCCTAATAGTATCATTCCAATAGCATATTTCATATTAGCATTGGGATTATATTTACTCTCCCACCATTTTGAAAATAATGGGGCAAAAGCTATTATAAACAAAGAGTTTAAAACTCCAAACCATGAAGCTGGCACTTCAGCTATGTCTTTCCCAAATTCTACAGACAACATCCATATTGCTATTGTCCAAATTATAATAAAGCTAATGGCTAAGAAAATATTTGAAAGTGCATATTTTGAAAAAGTTTTTTTAAATAATAACCATAAGACCCATGTGATAATTCCTAATGGAATAATAGTCATCAGAGTGTTGACTATTTTAAATATAAAAGCTGAATTTCCTTCAAGAACTCGCTGAGTGTAATCTCGTGCAAATATAGTTAACGAGCTAGGCGCCTGTTCGAAAATAGCCCAAAAGAAGATCGTTACAAAAGCGAAAAACATTACTGCTAACATACGATCGCGAGTTATTCTATCGTATTTAGGTATTCGAATAACTAATAATAAAATAAATAAAGCTAGGGCAGTTAAAATAGCTACGTTAGAGCCCTCTACTCCATACAAATTGAAATCAAATAGATTGTAAGCGCCTTCCGATATTTTAGAAATTGGATCATTAAAAATCCATGAAATACCTAAAAGTCCTGCAATAGCAATCAATCCTAACTGTATAGTCGAAAATGGATTTAGTTTTGGCTCATCAGAAATCGATTCAACACCAACTTTATCTTGTTTAATAGGTTTAGTTCCAATATCTCCAAAAATATTCTGAGCAAACCAAAATTGAAGTAGACCAAATAACATGAAAATTCCAGCTAAGCCAAAACCCCAACGCCATCCAATTTGTTCACCTAGATAGCCACAAAGAAGAATTCCTAAAAAAGCACCGGCATTAACCCCCATATAAAAGATAGTATATGCTCCATCTTTTTTCTCGTCTTTACCTTTGTACATTTCAGAAATAATTGATGTCATGTTTGGTTTAAAGAACCCACTTCCAAGAACTAGTAAAGTAAGACCTAAGTAAATGAAAAAAGGGGTCTCAACGGCCATAGCTCCATGGCCTAGTGTCATAAGTAATGCTCCAATAACCACAGCATAACGGTAGCCTATTTTCTTATCAGCAAAGTACCCTCCCATAAGAGTAGATAAATAAACTAAAGAAGTGTACGTTCCAAAAATTGCATAAGCATGTTCTCGTGGCCAGCCCCAACCACCATCTAATAATGAAGCAGTAAAAAACATAACTAGAAGAGCTCGCATCCCATAGTAGGAAAAACGTTCCCACATTTCAGTAAAAAATAATACAAAAAGCCCAGCTGGATGACCTAAGACTTTATCTTTAAACATATTTTCGATTGATGTTGTCATAATTATTTAATTAATCAATTACTTATTTATCAATCATTAGGATTGATTTCTCTATAAAAATTTATTCTAATATTCTTTCGTTTTCTTCAACGTTGTGTGTTAAACGCTTTAGAGGCTTAAGTAATACAATAACTAATAGCCCAAAAATTACAGTAAAGATTACAATTCCAGAGAAAATAGTATACTCCCCAAAGTCCTCTGATTTTTCGCCCAATATACCAGCTACCTTGCCGCCTAGCCCAGTAGCAGCAAAATAAAGCCCCATCATCAATGAAGCATATTTAACTGGAGCTAACTTTGTAACAAACGACAAAGATACAGGAGACGAACATAGCTCTCCAATTGTGTGAAATAAATATGCTAAAACTAACCACTGCATTCCTGAACTACCATTAGCATCGTATTCTCTGACAGCTAAAATCATAAATACAAATCCTAAGCCCATAATAATTGTTCCTGTAGCCATCTTAAATAAAGAAGAAGCCTCTTTGTTTTTGAGCTTGCGTCTTGCCCAAATATTTGCAACCCAAACAGCAAGTAAAATAATAAAACCTGCATTTAAACCTTGAAACATTGGCGTCGGTATTAGATATCCAAATAATAATCTATCGGTTTTGGTTTCAGTGTAAACACTCATTAAACCACCAGCTTGCTCAAAAGCTCCCCAAAAAACAATTACAAGCAAAAAGGAAAGTAACAAGACTAAGAAACGATCTTTTAGAACTTGAGTTTCTAAACTTTTAAAAATCATCATTAAAAGACCAACTACAAAAGAAAGAAATATAAATAAAGCACCATATCCCCAATGATCAACTCCTTCAAAAGTAAAACCAGAATATATTGACAATACTAATAAAATAGCCAGGATGGCAAGCTGTAAAGGAGAATTAAATATATTTGAAAATATTCTCCAAAGAGAAATGTCATTTTTCTTTTCTTCAACTGTTGGTTTATTCCCCACATGTGAAATATATTTTTGACCCCAAACATATACCAATAAGCCAAGCAACATTGCAATGCCTGCTAATCCAAAGCCAGCATGCCACCCCCAGTTCGCAACTACAATTCCAATAACCGACGTGGCTAATAATGAACCAAGATTTATACCAATATAGAAAATACTAAACCCTTTGTCCCTACGAATATCACCTCTTTTATACAACCCTCCAACCATAGTTGAAATATTTGGTTTTAAACACCCTACACCTAATATAATTAAACTTAAACCTGTGAAAAATGCCCATTCAGCTTCTACAGCCAAAGTTCCATGACCTAAACATAAAATAATAGCTCCAAGCATTACAGTTTTTCTCTGACCTAGGACCTTATCCGCTAGGATTCCACCAGGAATGGAAATCACATAAACTAACATCACATACCAACCATAAAGTTGATAAGCTTCTAACTTTGACCAACCTAATCCCGGACCATCGTTGTGTGAAGCTTCAGCTATCATATAAATAACTAATAACGCGCGCATTCCATAATACGAAAATCGCTCCCACATTTCAGTGAAAAATAATACATAAAGTCCTACCGGATGACCAAATAATTCTTTTTGAGTTGTAGAAGTTGTTGTTGACATTGTATTACTATTAATTGATTTAACAAACTTAATTTATTCGATTATCGCCTAATTTTTCATGTAAAAAATTAGTCATCTTGGTGTATAAGTGCATGGTAGTATTTCCACCATAAATGCCGTGATTTTTATCTGGATAAATAGACCAATCAAATTGCCTATTGGCTTGAATAAGAGCTTCGACCATACGCATGGTGTGTTGCACATGAACGTTATCATCTCCTGAACCATGAACAAGAAGATAATCTCCTTTAAGTAACTCTGGATAATTAAAAGGCGAATTATCATCATAGCCACCAGGATTTTCTTGAGGAGTTCGCATAAAACGTTCTGTGTAAATTGTATCATAGAAACGCCAGCTAGTAACTGGAGCTACTGCGATTGCCATTTTAAAAACTTTATTACCTTTTAACAAACAGTTTGTACTCATGTGACCTCCAAAACTCCACCCCCAGATTCCAATCCTGCTATTATCAATATAAGGTAAGCTACCAATCTGTTTTGCTGCTTGTATTTGATCTTCTGTTTCGTATTTAACTAAATTTAAGTAGGTTATTTTTTTAAAGTCAGCTCCTTTAAACCCAGTTCCACGACCATCAACACAAGCCACTATATATCCTTGTTGAGCAAGAAATTGGTGCCAGTAATCCCTGGAATTGTTCCATTTGTTAGCCACTTCCTGCGAGCCTGGACCTGAATACTGAAACATCAAAAGAGGATAAGTTTTGGTTGCATCAAAATCTGCTGGCTTTAACATCCACATATTAAGCTCGTTCCCATTTACATTTATAGTACTAAATTCTTTGTTTGAATATTTATAGTTTTTTAAACTCTTTAAAACTGTTGAATTATCTACGATATTTCTAACTAACCTACCCGTTTTTGAATCGTTTAAAGTGTATTTTGTTGGAGTATTAGCATTGGAAAAAGTCTTGATAAAATATGTGAAGTCCGCACTAAAAGAAGCATCATTGGTACCTTCTTGAGTTGTCAAGCGCTTTTTTCTTTTACCATTCAATTTGATTGAATACACATCTCTGTTAATCGATCCATTTTCAACAGATTGATAGTAAATAACGTTATCTAATTCGTTATATCCATAATAGGCAGTTACTTCCCAATCACCTTTAGTAATCTGGGTTTTTAATTTGCCTTTTTTGGAGTAATGGTAAAGGTGGTTATATCCATCTTTCTCACTGGTCCATAAAAAACTGTTGTCTTTTAAAAATGTAAGGTTATCAGTTACATCAACATATGCTTTATCAGTTTCTGAAAGAACCAAATTAGCTTGTGATTTTAATGGGTTAATCAACCATAAATCTAATTGATTTTGATGCCTGTTTAGATATTGTACTGAAAGTAAATCTGCATCATTAGTCCATTTAATTCTTGGAATATAAAAATCATTATAGGATTTTGGTAGTGAAACTACAGATGTTTCATCAGAGTTGACATCGTAAAAGTGCAAAGACACATTCGCATTTTTTTCACCCGCTTTAGGATACTTGAATACATTTTGGGTTTGATACAGATCTTTTCCATACACATCCATTGAAAATTCTGGAACATCAGATTCATCGAATCGAATAAATGCAATTCTGTCACTATTAATGTTCCATTCAAAAGCTTTTACAAAAGCAAACTCTTCCTCGTAAACCCAATCAGTAATTCCATTAATAACTCTGTTCTTTTCACCATCAAAAGTAATTTGACTAGTCTCACCTGAAATTAAATCCTTAATAAATAAGTTGTTATTTAAGGCAAAAGCTACTTTGGTACCATCGGGTGAAAAAGTAGGTTCTTGAATTTTATTATCTGAGATTAAACTTAGTTGTTCTAATTCAATATCATATACGTAGTAATTCCCCAAAACAGAACGCCTAAATATTGACTCTGTATTTGTTTCCAGAATCAGTTTTTGTTCGTCGGAGCTAAAAGAATAGCTTGTGAAATAATTAACAGCTTCCATAGTACTTGAGGAAGCTATGGATTTAATTTTTGAAAATGTAGCGTAATCATACAAATCAATCGAGGTAGAACCTGTAGATCTATCAAAATTTAACACTGAATATTGCTTTCCATTTTTCATAGAATGCAACGCCGTAAGATCTTGTGTTTTAAATGATCCGTCCCATATTTGAGCCAGTGAAAAAGAGTCTCTTTGGGATGTTGCAGTGAACATAAAAAAGCAACTCAATAGAAAGATAAAAGGAGTTTTCATGAAAAATTTAATTACTCTGAAAATAATTCCCAAGTTTACTAAAAAAATAGCAGAAATCATTGAATATTGACAGATAAATATGTAATAAAAATAATTGAAGTTTTATAATAAATCGAAGAATAGTATCTTTGTCTTTTAAAATATTTATTCATGCAAAATTCTATTTCTGGATTTTCAAAGTTCACAAAATCTGAAAAAATTGACTGGCTAATCAGTAATTATTTTCAAAATAATAATTATGCAAAAGCAAATTTGGAACGTTATTGGAATTCCGATCTAGCTCTTCAAAAATTACATGATGAATTTACAGAGAATACTATCTCAAATTTCTACCTACCATTTGGAATTGCGCCTAATTTTTTAATTAACAATAAAATCAAAGTCATACCTATGACTATTGAAGAAAGTTCGGTAGTTGCTGCTGCTAGTAATGCCGCTAAATTTTGGATGCAAAGAGGTGGATTTAAGGCAGAGGTTATTTCAACAACTAAAACAGGTCAAGTTCATTTTATGTTTCAGGGTAAAACTTCTGAACTAGAAGCCTTATTTGATAAAGTGAAACCTCAGTTAATTGAAGATACAAAAGTAATAACTAAAAACATGGAGGCCCGTGGAGGTGGCATAATAAATATTGAACTAATTAATAAAACATCTAAGCTAAAAGACTATTACCAACTACATGTATCTTTTGAGACTATTGATGCCATGGGCGCTAACTTTATCAACTCATGCCTAGAACAAATCGCTAGCTCATTTAAGAACTATTCTTTGAGTATAGACATTGTCATGAGTATCTTATCTAACTATGTCCCTGAGTGCCTAGTACGCGCAGAGGTTAGCTGTAAGGTTGAAAACTTAGTTAATAATGAGAAATACTCTGGGCAAGAATTTGCTGAAAAGTTTGTTCAGGCTGTCCAAATCGCTCAAGTAGAACCTTACAGAGCCGTAACCCATAACAAAGGAATTATGAACGGTATTGATTCCGTAGTATTAGCAACAGGAAATGATTTTAGAGCCATAGAAGCTGGTGTCCATGCCTATGCAGCGCGATCGGGAAGTTATTCTAGCTTAACTCATGCCAGTATTGAAAATGGTTTATTCAAATTTTGGATTGAAATTCCCTTAGCACTAGGAACTGTTGGTGGGCTAACAGGGTTACATCCCTTAGTAAAAACCGCATTGGAACTACTAGGAAATCCAACAGCTAAAGAGTTAATGGAGATCGTCGCTGTCGCTGGACTAGCTCAAAATTTTGCTGCTATAAAATCTCTGACTACTACTGGAATTCAGCAAGGACACATGAAAATGCACCTTCTAAATATTATGAATCAATTTGAAGCAACTGAAAAAGAAAAATCTATTTTGATTGATTATTTCAAAACAAATACTGTTACCCATAGTGCAGTGGTAAAAGCCATAGAAACACTCAGAGCCTAATGCAAACCTTTTATAGCCATGGAAAATTATTAATAAGTTCTGAATATGCAGTTTTGGATGGTGCTCAAGCACTTGCATTGCCAACAAAATTTGGACAGACGTTAAAAGTAGAATCTACTTCAAAAAAAACAATTTATTGGAAAAGTATTTCTAATCAAGGAGAAATTTGGTTTGAATCATATTTCAATATTGGAGAGACTTTAAAAGTAACTTACAGCGACAACACTAAAATTGCTTTAAGATTATATCAAGTTCTTGAGTCATTACAGCAACTTAATCCAAATATTTTCACGCAAAACACTGGTTTTAATATAACTTCCACATTGGAGTTTCCAGAAAACTGGGGTTTAGGCTCCTCCTCTACCCTAATTAATAATCTTGCTCAATGGGGTAAGGTTGATCCTTTTAGGTTATTAAACTTAACTTTTGGAGGTAGTGGATATGATATTGCATGCGCGCGGAGCAAGACTGCTATTTTGTACAAGAAAATCTCGGGAATTCCTACAATAAGTCCAGTAACATTCAAACCAAAATTTTCTAACCAACTATTTTTTATTCATCAAAATAAAAAGCAAAATAGTAGAGATGGAATTGCAGCTTATAAAAAAAGTACTAAATACAAAATAGTAGATTTTGATAAGCTAAACAGATTGACTTTAGAGTTATTAAATAGTCAGAGCTTAGAAATATTTAAAAAAAATATCGAAATACATGAAACATACATTGGATCTTTATTACAAAAACCAACTCTAAAAGAATCAATATTTTCAGATTATGGTGGAGCAATCAAAAGCCTGGGCGCTTGGGGGGGCGACTTTTTCTTAGCAACTGGAAATTTAAAATCAATGGAATACTTCAAAATGAAGGGCTATAAAACTATTCTATCCTTTTCAGACATGATTTTATAAAAAAAAGGGGCTTTTTATAAGCCCCCCCTTTTTTTTAGTAGAAATAAAACCTAATAGAATGAAGCTCTATTGTCTTCAATATCAGCAGCGTCTTTTAGAGCTGCATAAAGTTTAGTATTTACTGCATTTGATTTTGCTAGTCCGATTCGGTTGGCTGCAGCCTGGTAATTAGGTAGCTCATCAGCAGGAGTGAATTTTGTTAATTGAACAGCATAAATTCCGTTAGTGCCAACGATTAATTTCGAAGTACTTCCTTCACTCAATCCAAAAGCTGTTCCAATTACTAAAGGTTCTCTACCGGCTCCAGAAAGAGTTGGGTTCTTCATGTTCACTGCAAGTGCTGATTTCACTGTTTGATTCTCATCAGATGCAATTGCATTTAGAGTAGTCGCTGAGATACGTTTTTTTATTATAGCAGCTTTCTTTTCTTTTCTTATTTCTGGGAGTGCGGTAACTGAGGCTTTTTCAAGATTCATTAATCCTTTTTTGTTTACTGCTGTAATTTTAGCAACAACAAAACCGCCACCTGAGACATTGAAACTTTTAAAGTCGCCTACTTTTACTCCATCCTCATGAGACCATCTGACAATAGCTCTTTGCATTCCAATTCCTGGAATTGATTCATCTAGTAGTTTAATACTACTTACTGGCATAGTTTTATAGTCACCCTCTAAAGCTACCTGATTAAAATCAGCATCAGCAATCGCAATTTCAAATTTAGACTTGTTTTTAAATACATCATCAATTGTTTGAACTGACGGCTCGATTTCCTGAACTATAGTTGCCATTTTATAAGCCTGTTTTTTAGATCCTTGGCTTAAAATTTCTATCACATGGTATCCAAAGTCTGTTTTCACAACTCCTAAACTTCCTTTAGGATTTTCAAATGAATACGCTTTAAATTCATCAGCAAATGCGTCAGTGTAAGCAAATTGAATTTCACCATTTTTTTCGTTACTTGCCTTGTCAGATGATAATTCTAGTAAACTCTTAAACTTTGATCTGTTTGATTTTAGTATTTTGTAAATACTATCTGCTTGTGTTTTGGCTTCAGCATCAGTTGCAGTAACAGATGCATCAGCGCGAATTCCACCAACATAAGGAACTAAAATATGACGAACTTTTGCAGAATCAGCTATCATTTTCTTAGCGATTAATTTTGAAATCTGATATGTAGAACCATCTTTATATGGCCCATGTATTTCATTAAACTCAAGACTTTTAATTTTTTCCACTTCCGCCTTAGGAAGACTGGATTCAAATAGATAAGAATCAGTGTATTTAACTGATGAATTTGCATTAACAAAAGATTGGATATCCTTGGTGTTTCTAAATCCAATTAAAGTTTCATTGGCTTTGGCGGCTTCATTAAACTCTAGCTTATCATCAATAAGAGACGACAATTCTAACTGAATGGACTTTTCATCCTCCAAAGATGCTTCCTCCTTAAAATGAACATACACCAAATCTCTAGAGGCTTCAACTTCGTACTTTCTAGGATGGTTATTGATATAAGTTTTAATGTCAGATTTATCAACATTAACAATACTGTCTGGTATGGATGAAAAAGGGATTTGGACGTATTTCAAATCTACTTTATCATTTTCAAGTTGATAGTCTAATTCTCCTTCTGTTAAAGTTCCAATCACACCAGCCTTGACAAGATTGAAGTATGTTTGTTGAACCCCTGTTTGAGAGATTTTTTGTTCAAAATCGGTCCAAGCCTTATAATTGACAGGACTTCCATTTAAGGTTGTAGTTTCTGGAGCAATGGCTTTTAAATTAATTATAAACTCATTCAACTTAGCTTCATCAAATAGGCCTGCTTCATTTTTAAATTCTTCAAAAGAAGCTAAATTTTGCTTTAACAATTGACGCATTAAGTCTCTTTCAACAGTAATTCCGACAGCATCATATTGAGATTGCATGACCTTATTTCTTACTTCAATATCCCAAACACGATTCATTGCTTGGGTGTTGGTAACAGAACCACCTGATTGACGCTGAATACTTTCAACCTGGTTCATAAAAGCTCCCCTTTCGATGTCATTTCCGTTTACCGTAGCTACTATATTTTGTGATTTATCAGATGCTCCCATGTTTGTGAATATATCTCCAATTATGAATGAAAATAGTGCAAGAGCGATAATAATAATTAAGAATATAGAACGTTGTCTGATTTTATTTAAAACTGCCATTTGTAGTAGGTATTATTTTTTCAATATAGTTGACGAAAATACCAATTTCTTTGAAATAATGAAAGGAGAAAAGAATATAATTCAAAGCAATTTCCTGATTTATTACTGTTGAACAATTTTAAGATTAATTAATTCAATTTTAGTATTGGAAACTTCGCTGATAATGAAATGAAAACGACCAATAATAATTTCTTGGTCTTTTTTTGGAATTTGTTCAGTATGATTAACAATAAAGCCTCCCAAAGTTTCATAGTTTTCATTTTCAGGAATCTGAATCTTATAAGTTTCGTTCAAGTAATCCACATCTAAACGTGCAGAAAAAATAAAATTATTTTCGTCGATTTTTTCTTCAGTTAGCTCAATTGTATCATGTTCATCTTCAATCTCTCCTACTAATTCTTCAATGATGTCTTCCACTGTTATGATTCCAGACGTTCCACCATACTCGTCTAAGACTACAGCTAAACTTTTTCGCTTTTTTGTTAATACGTTAAGCACATCTTTAACAAACATAGTTTCAGGAACATACTCAACGGGGCGTAGAATAGACTTAATTTTTTTAGGATGTTTAAACAAATCAAAGGAATGTACATAACCCAAAATATCATCAATAGTATTATTGTATACTAATATTTTAGAATATCCCGTCTGAGTAAAATATTCGTTTAAACTTTTAATTGATTCATGAATCTCAACAGCTGTCAACTCGGCTCTAGGAACCATTACCTCTCTTGACTTTAGTTCTGAGAAATCGAGTGCATTTCGAAATATCTGAATTTCACTATCAACTGAGTCATTAATATCCACAGATTCCATTTGCTCACTTATGTAATTTCCAAGTTCAACTTTTGAAAATACTAATTGAGTATGATCTCCGTCAGATTTAAATAAAAATTTTAGGATTAAATCAGTAATCCAAATAATAAAACTAGAAATTAAAGAGAATAATAAATAAAAGAAATATGCAGGGAAAGAAAATAGTTTGAGTAGAGAATTTGCATATATCTGAAAGAAAACTTTTGGCAAAAACTCGGCTGTAACTAATATAATAAGTGTAGAAATTAAAGTTTGGGTAAGTAATGACAACTCAACAAAAAGATAATGTACTATTGGGTTTAAAGTTGTTAAATAATCTGCAAAATATGTCACTAATAAATCACCCATGTATAAACCATAGACAACTAAAGCTATGTTATTTCCAATTAGCATAGTTGCTATAAACTTTGAGGGCTTAGATGTTATTTTAGCTAATAGTTTAGATAATAAACCTTTCTGTTTTTTTTCAATTTCAATATGAATTTTATTGGCAGAAACGTAAGCAATTTCCATTCCTGAAAAAAAAGCGGAAAAAAAGAGACTCGTAATAATTATAATTAAATCTGTAGTCATGGTTATAATTTGCCACGATCTTGAAAACGCTTTCTGAATTTCTTTCGAAAGAAAAACATAAAAACGGCAAGAACAGCAAAAAAGAGAGATATGTAAGCGGAATTTTTGTCACTACCCCATTTATTATACATGTCAAATAAAAACAGAATTGCAAATCCTAAATAAAAATATTGTAAAAAAGATAGTAATTTCATTAAAAGTTAGTTTTGCTTGATTTTAACGCACAAGTAAATATACAAATTAATCATCAACAAAAATTCGACCTGTGACCTCAATAACTTGAGCATTTGTAACGTCTTTATTCGAATCAAATCCGTTACCATTAGTCAGATAATCTATGGTGCGAAATTTTACAGGAGAGTTAGTGAATAACCATTCTTTTTCTTGGTCATAATAAAGTTGATCTGTAAATAACGTGTCGTTGGTTGCTGTTGTTAGAACAACATTTCCCCTAAGGTCAATCAAATCTGTTTGACTGTAAACCACAGCACGATCGGCAATAACCGTGTTTTTGTCTTGATTATTGTCAAATAGAGTTAAATTGATTCCATTTGGAAATTCATAATAAGGAAATTTATTATTTGTAAAATTATACATTTTGGGACTTACTAAAATTGAGGTAAGACGACCAGAATCTGTGTATTTAGTATTAATATTTTCTGCTATCGATAAAGGACCATAAGAGCCAACGTTTAAATCTTGAACTTCTTTTAATGAATTATTACAGGAAAAAACTACCATCGCCAAGAAAATAGT
>JAQWYU010000026.1 GCA_029253805.1 Flavobacteriaceae bacterium
AGGCAGCAGTTAAAGACCTGAAAGACGACCAAATAGATGTTTTAGTAACAGCACCGATTAATAAACATAATATACAATCAGACGATTTTAAATTTCCAGGACATACCGATTATCTAGCACAAGAGCTTGAAGGGGATAGTTTGATGTTTATGGTTTCTGACGGCCTTAAAGTAGGGCTTTTAACTGATCACGTTCCAGTGAGCGAAGTCTCCAAACACATTACTCCAGAGTCCATTGAAAATAAAATTTCAATTATTTACAATTCCTTAGTTAAAGACTTTAATATACGACTGCCTAAAATTGCTGTTTTAGGAATTAACCCTCATACTGGAGACAATGGAGTTATCGGCTTTGAAGACGATGAAATCCTTAGACCCGCTTTAGAAGCAATAAAAAATAAAGGTAAAGTAGTAGTTTATGGACCTTATTCGGCGGACAGTTTTTTTGGTTCAAAAAACTATAAAAACTTTGATGCCATTCTAGCAACTTATCATGATCAAGGTTTGATTCCTTTTAAAACCTTGGCCTTTGGCAATGGTGTTAATTTTACAGCAGGATTGAGTAAAGTAAGAACCTCACCTGATCATGGCACTGCTTACGAAATTGCAGGAAAGGGAATAGCCGATATCTCTTCATTTAAAGAAGCTATTTATACAGGTATTTCAATTTTCAGAAATCGAAAGATGAATCAAAAATTAACATCAAATCCTTTAAGAAAACAATCTAAAAAAACATACAACAAAAAATAAGCCCCTTTATACCAAGCCTAAATAAAATTTTATATATTTGCAAGCTTAAATATTTGAAATAATGAATCCGCTTAAAACATTCGATATACAATTTGTAGGTCTAAAAGTGGGTGAGCATATTTATAAATTTGAGATAGATTACAAGTTCTTTGAGTATTTTCAGTACAATGATTTTAATAATGTTAGTATTATCGTTGATGTCAACTTAGTAAAAAAGTCATCATTTTTAGAGTTAAATTTCCTGGCTAATGGTTCAGTGAATGTTAACTGTGATTTAACCAACGAAAGCTACAACGAAAAATTACGCGCTAGTTTTAATTTAGTTGTAAATTTTGGAGATAAGTATAACGACGAAAATGATCAGATTTTAATTCTACCTCATGGTGAATATGAAATTAATGTAGCTCATTATATTTATGAATTAATTGTACTTTCACTTCCTCAAAAAAGGGTTCACCCTGGAGTTGAAGATGGAACACTAGACTCAGATATATTAAAAAGATTAGAAGATTTAAGCCCAAAAAGCATAAAGAATTCCACCATTAAAGAAGACATAGACCCTCGTTGGGAGAAATTAAAAAAATTAATAACGGATAAATAATATAGAAAATGGCACATCCTAAAAGAAAGATCTCAAGGACTAGAAGAGATAAAAGACGTACCCATTACAAGGCTACTACACCTCAAATTGCTACATGCCCAACAACTGGAGAAGCACACTTGTACCATAGAGCTCACTGGCATGAAGGTAAATTATATTACAGAGGAAAAGTCTTGGTAGATACTACTACAGTTGAAGAAAATGCTGCATAACATAACTATTTAAAAAATTTAAAAAAAACGCTCTGCAGGAGCGTTTTTTTTGTTTTAAGCTTTATTTATATCAATCCTAAAAAAAACAACTTAATGGCTTATTTTAACCAAAAATGAGTATTTTTGACACGTTTTTTGATTGTTTTTGATCATTATTGATTCAAATCACTATTTTTAAAATTTTATATGACTAACATTTCAGCTGCAATAACTGCTGTCGGAGGATATGTCCCAGACTATATATTAACCAACCAAATATTGGAAACAATGGTTGATACCAACGACGACTGGATTACTACTAGAACAGGCATCAAAGAACGCCGAATTTTGAAAGGTGATAACAAGGGTACTTCCTTCATGGCTATACAAGCTGCGACAAGCCTAATCAAAAAGAACAATATAGATCCAAAGACAATAGACCTCGTTGTTGTTGCTACTGCAACTCCGGATATGAAAGCTGCTTCAACCTCAGCATATACTGCTTCGGAAGTTGGGGCAACAAATGCGTTTGCTTTTGATATCGATGCAGCATGTTCTAGTTTTTTGTTTGGAATGTCAATTGCTGCTCGTTACATTGAATCTGGGATATATAAAAAAGTTCTTTTAATTGGAGCTGATAAAAATTCTTCTATGATTAATTATGAGGATAGAGCCACATGTATAATATTTGGAGATGGTGCAGGTGCTGTTCTTTTTGAAGCTAATAATGAAGGCTTAGGAATTCAAGATGAGTATTTGAGGAGTGATGG
>JAQWYU010000027.1 GCA_029253805.1 Flavobacteriaceae bacterium
TGTTGATTCATATTCCAATACATGTATTTGAAGTTTGAATAACTCACGACAGTTTCTTTACAATTTTCAGGCTTGATAGCTACTTCTAAATTGATATCATAGTTTTTCAGCCCTTTTGATTTTAGATATGGCAGGACCTTAGGGTCTTGTAATGGTCCTTTAACTTTGAATGGCTCCAAAGCTTCTAAGGTAACTACCCAAGCAGACATTGATGATGCAAAGCTTTTTGCTAAAAACGGCCCTAGTGGGACGTATTCCCATTTTTGTATATCTCTTGCAGACCAATCATTAAATAATACTTTTCCAAAGATATAATCATCTGCATTTGTTACTGAAACAGAATCTCCTAAGTTAGATTGTTTTCCGATTATAAATGCCATTTCTAACTCAAAGTCAACACGAGCTGATGCTTGAAAGGAGGGAGGTGAGTTAGGCTCTAAAACAACTTGTCCTTTTGGTCTATGTACATTTTGGCCACTTACTACTATTGAAGATGCTCTTCCGTGATAACCAACAGGTAAATATTTCCAATTCGGAAGTAGAGCATTATCAGGATCTCTAAACATAGTTCCAATATTCGTAGCATGTTCAATACTTGAATAAAAATCAGTGTAATCACCAACTTTTACAGGTAAATGCATTGTAACCATTGATTGATTAATAAAAACCGAAGGATTTGATTTTAGTACTGAATTTTCATTGCATAATTCTAATTGAATTAACTCTCTGACTCTTACAGTAATATCTTTTCCGAGTGCAATGAAATTATTTAAATAGTTTGAAATAAAAACCGAATCATCAAATCTTAGGTCTTTAAAAACTCCAAGTTTACTAGAGGCATGTAAATCAATAATATTTTCACCAATTGCAATACCAACTCTTTTAATTTGGTCTGATTCAGAAAAAATTCCAAAAGGTAAATTATAAATACTAAAATCTGAGTTTTTTTCAACTTTGATCCAAGATTGCATAAGTTATTTTTTTATAATTAAGTCTAAGCCATCAATAATCAACTTAGTGTATAGTTTATTTTGTTGTAATTTACTTAGTTGATCATATACTTCATTCATTAAAGATAAATCTTTGTTATAAATTAGTTCATATATTTCAAGCAAAATTAACCATTCAGATGGATAGTTTTTTACAACTTTTTTGAAAACAGATTTTAAAATATCAAATTCATTTGTATTATTTACTCTGTGAAATTTGACTAATTTATACAATTCATGAAGTTTCTTTTCTTTGTCTGAATATAAAATCTTCGTTGTCTTTTGTTTTGATATCTTATATATGTCATCAAAAGAGTTAGGGTCAGCAGGACCTGCAAATGCGGAAGAAATTATGTTTCCAATTACCATGTCATAAATACCCCAGCTTGGTTCAAATAATACTTGTTCGTTATATGTAACTAGGCAGTTTTTAAAAGAAATTAAAATAATCTTACCTTGAATATCTCTCTTTCCTGTAATAACTTTTCCGTTAACAATAATGCCACCTTCAAAACAAAGTCTAGTAGTTTTCCCTTCAATTATTCCATGCTTTTTCAAGTCTTCAGGAGACATGTCTTGAATTAAAGTCGAAATATCTTTCAGATAACCAATAGTACTTCCATAACCATTTGGGTGGCGCTCTACTCCATGTCCTATTAGTTCAGTACCCTCATGGGCTAACGCTGTTGATCCGATAGTCTGGAAATAAATTGGAGTATCTCCGTCATTAATAACTGTTTTAAAGGTTCCAGAAATTTGAACACCTGTATTTAACTTAATTGTCCCCATTTTTTTGGATGCAATTAGTTTTTGAATTCCTTCAATACCACCTTTTCTGACGGCCATTGTGTTTGCAAATTTTTCTAAAACAACACTTAAACTTGAAAAGTCAGGTGTTACAAACAATTGCGGTTGAGTGTTTGTTATATCAAAGTTTACTGAAGCAGCTTTAATTGAATAAGGTATTTTCTTAACATTATTTTGCAAACAAAGCTGACTTTCTTCTATAGAGGATAACAGTCCAGCACCATACAATTTTGGATTTTCTATTTCTCCAATAAGGCCATACTCAACTGTCCACCAATGTAGATTACGAATTTTTGCCATTTCAGAAAGCTCGCCCATTTCTGATTGTAATTTGTTGACTTGCGCTTCTGCCTCTAATATTGATTCTTTAGATGAGTTAGGATTTTCTTTTAGAATTGATAACAACCTAATAGATTCATACATTTCATGATCCATAGGAGATGAAATAGCTTTCGAACCAATTTGCCCCAAACGCCTTAAATATTCAGCATATTCATAATTTGCTATAATTGGGGCATGACCTGCTGCTTCATGAATTATGTCCGGAGCAGGTGTGTAATTAATGTGATCTATTGTTCGAATTTCAGAAGAAATTACTAATACGTTATAGGCTTGAAATTCCATGAATGCGTTTGGAGGAATGAATCCATCTACAGCAACTGCAGCCCATCCAATATCTTTTAAAATCCGGTTCATACCATCCATTTCAGGGATGTTTTCTTCAGAGATTCCTGTTTTATCTAATCCATTAATATAACAGTCATGCGCTATTTTCTTTAGAGTTTGAATATTTAGACGCATAACATACCTCCATACAGATTGATTTTGAGCAGTATAGTCGCTGTAAGGTTGTTCAATTATAAATTTGTGAAGATGTTTAGGTAGCTTTTCTGTAACACTATTAAACTTCATTTAATTAATTTATCTGTTATTTGAAATATTTAGTTATAATGTTCCTCTATTTTCCTGTTCTCTTTCAATGGCTTCAAATAGTGCTTTAAAATTACCTTTTCCAAATGATTGTGCTCCCTTTCTTTGAATAATTTCAAAGAACATAGTTGGTCGGTCTAATACTGGTTTTGTAAATATTTGAAGTAAGTACCCTTCTTCGTCTCTGTCTATTAGAATACCATGCTTTTTTAAAGTATTTAAGTCTTCATCAATTTCGCCAACTCGTTCCAGTAAATCATCATAATATGTTTCTGGAACATATAAAAATTCCACTCCACGATTTTTCATTTCTTCAACTGTTTGGGCTATGTCATCTGTTGCAAGTGCTAAATGTTGAACACCAGGACCATTATAAAAATCTAGATATTCTTCAATTTGTGATTTTTTAATTCCTTCAGCAGGCTCATTTATTGGAAATTTAATTCGACCGTTCCCATTACTCATTACTTTACTCATAAGTGCAGTAAACTCGGTAGATATATCATTATCATCAAATGAAATTATTTGAGCAAACCCCATGACATCTTGGTAAAACTTACACCATATGTTCATTTCATCCCAGTCTACATTACCAACAATATGGTCAATATGTTTAAGTCCAACTGATTTTGGGCTGTAATGTGACTCCCATTTTCTATATCCAGGAAGGAAGATTCCATTGTAATTTTTTCTTTCAATAAACATATGAACTGTTTCTCCGTATGTATAAATTCCTGATTTTA
The DNA here is from genome assembly GCA_029253805.1 of Flavobacteriaceae bacterium. Lineage (GTDB taxonomy): Bacteria > Bacteroidota > Bacteroidia > Flavobacteriales > Flavobacteriaceae > Hel1-33-131. The sequence continues at coordinate 3,470 of JAQWYU010000027.1, forward strand.
TTATTGATCCATTCTTATCACTTATTTCAGTTGGTTCCAAATATGGTTTGGCGCCTCTTTTAATTGTTTGATTGAATGCTTCGGTGGCATCTTCTACATGTAACGCAACAATTTTTACTCCATCACCATGATTGTTGATATGCTGGTTAATTAACGAATCTTTTTCCAATGAAGTAGTCAATACCAAACGAATTTTTCCTTGTTTTAAAACATAAGATGCAATTTTGTTTTCTCCAGTTTCCATTCCTGCATAAGCTTCTGCTTGAAATCCAAATGCAGTTTTGTAATAGTGAGCACTTTGTTTTGCATTTCCAACATACAACTCAATATAGTCAGTTCCAGAAATGGGTAAGAAATCCTTTGCTTGGTCAAATATTTTCTTTATTCTAAAATTGAAATTTTGTAATTCCTCAATACTTTTTGTAGGTTCCATTTATGATTTATTTATCCATGATTTATAATACGAGCCGTTACTTATTTTAAGAGCTTCTTCAGTTACCATTAATGGACTGAAAGTATCTACCATAACAGCAAGTTCCTTGGTTTCTTTTTTTCCAATACTTTTTTCCATAGTTCCAGGGTGAGGGCCATGTGGAATTCCAGCTGGATGTAAAGTTATGCTTCCTTTACTGATATTATTTCTACTCATAAAATCTCCATCAACGTAATAAAGAACTTCATCCGAGTCGATATTAGAATGGTTGTAAGGGGCTGGAACTGAGTTTGGATGGTAATCGTATAGTCTGGGTACAAACGAACAAATAACAAATTTAGAGCTTTCAAATGTTTGATGAACTGGGGGTGGTTGATGAATCATTCCAGTTATGGGCTCAAAGTCATGTATTGAAAATTTGTATGGGTAGTTATAACCATCCCAGCCTACTACACTAAAGGGATGTGCTGCATAAATATACTCATGAATTGTATCTTGTTTTTTAACTTTAATAAGAAATTCACCTGAGTCTTTATATGTTTCTAGTTCTGAAGGAGGATGAAAATCTCTCTCAGAATAAGGAGCACCTTCCACGAGTTGGCCAAACCAGTTTCTGTAACGTTTTGGTGTGTAAATAGGACTTTTTGATTCTACAATAAAAAGTCGATTATCTATATTATTGAATTCAATTTGATAAATAACTCCCCTAGGAATGACTAGATAATCTCCATATTTAAATTCGATATTTCCTAGAAGTGTTTTTAATTTTCCAGTCCCTCTATGAATAAAAATCACTTCATCTGAATCAGTGTTTTTGTAAAAATAACTAGTTAATGAATTATTTGGCGCAGCTAAACTAATTTGACAATCTTCATTAATTAGGATACAAGATCTGCTCTCTAAGTAATCAGATTTAGGTGTTACCTTAAAGCCGTCTAATTTAAGAGATTTCATGTTCTTAGACACTGCAATCTTTGGAGACACATCGTATGAATTAATAATCTCTTTAACTTGTGTAGGTCTATGTGTATGATACATCAATGACGACATACCTTCAAATCCTATCGTGCCAAATAATTCTTCATAATAGAAATCATTGTTGGAATCTTTAAATACAGTATGTCTCTTGGATGGGATTTTCCCTAAGGTATGGTACTTTGGCATATTACATGAGTTTAAGTAATAAATTGTATAATATATGTCAAGAACAAATATATACGAAATACATTTATATAGTATGTTTATTTGATAAGTACTTGTTGTATAAGAATATTTATATGTATTTTTGATAAAATAAATTGTTTTATTCTTTTTTAATCTATTCCTATAACCGTTTAACTTTATTTTTTCTAAATGATTGACAAACTTGATAAAATTGATATTAAAATCTTAAAGCTATTACAGCACAATAGTAACCGTACCGTTAAAAATATTGCTGAAATATTAGGACTTACTACTACGCCTATTTTTGACCGAATTAAAAAACTTGAAAAAAAGGGTTTTATAGACAAATACGCAGCTATTTTAAATTCTAAAATGCTTGGCTTGAAATTGACTGTGTTTGTAGGTATAACACTAAAAAACCATACAAGAAGTTATTTAGAAAAATTTGTAGTCACAATAAAAGGTTTCCCTGAAGTAGTTGAATGTCACCGTGTTTCAGGCAATTTTGATTATCTCTTAAAACTAACTTTAGTTGATATTGAAGACTATGAACAGTTTATATTGACCAAGCTAGCCATAATAGCAGATGTTAATAACGTACAGAGCTATGTAGCACTATCTCAAAGTAAATCGACTACTGAATTAAATTTGGATCATTTAATGTAAATCTTCTACTCTCTGAGCACTATTAAACTAGCTTTATAACCAGTTGTTAATAACCATGACCCAGATGCTATGATAACATCACTTTCATTATAAACTTTTAGTTGTGCAGTATTGGGACTTGAACTTCCTTCATTTAAAGCAAAAAACTGAATCTTATTAAGTCCTTTTTTAAGTTCAACATCAATCACGTAAGCAGTATTTTTAAGGGCTATATTTGGATGTATAATAGCTTCATTTAGTAATAATTTGATTCTATCACCATCTTCATATTCATGGTCTCTACAAACAATTCGAATATATTTTGATTTAGTTTTGATATCTCCGAGGTAATAATCACGATTAAACTTAGAAATATTTTTTTTACTTTCGCTAAATTGCTGTTTGATTTCCCAAGTGGGATCTACTACATCACGAGTTTCTGTAATCCCATACTTTTTCTTTGCAAATCCATCAATTGGTTTAATATCCATTGTGATTGCAAACCCTTTATCAGTTAATCCAACTACTGGTGATAGTCTAATAGGATATTCTTTAGATAATTTAATTTCGTCTAAAGCTGGAATATTTAAACTGTAAAATTGTTTAGATTTATCAATTTGTGAATAACAAGAATACTGCATGACAATTATTATCAACAATATTAAATATCTATTCATGATCATAAAAATTACTTATTTGGTAAAGATATATATTTGATCATATAATTAAAGTGTCAAACAATTAATATTATTTTAAAATCACTTAATCAAATAATATTAATGATATAAAATTATGATCGTCAACAAAGTTTAGATTCTATTTCCAGTTTTTAAGTTTACTTGTTTTACCAATGCCAGGATTAAAAAAGTTAGTTGGATCCAATTGTTTATAAAATTCAGTCAAAGAGGGTTTTGCAAAATATTCATGTCCAACATTATGCTCAGCAGGATATTCTGCACCTCTAGCTTCGTAAGTTTTTAATAATTCTTTTTTTAACTTATCAACATTTACACCTTTTTTAACAATGTAATTTAGGTGTAAGACATGGCAGAATAAATGACCATAGCAAAATTTCGTGTCTAGTAAATTATTTATTTTTGATGGTAGTTTTTCAAACCAATCTTTTTCATTTCTTGGGAATGCAATATCCATTGATAACATTCCACCTGTTTTAACTTCATTTAGTGCATGATAACGACCTATGGCACTTGCAGCAACATAGCGGTGTAAGATAGATTTTTCTGCTTCTCTTGTAGTACATTCAAAATAACCTCCTTCTTTATCATTGAAAAATTTATTGAAATATTCTTTCGCTTCATCTATTCCATCATCAGACATTTCAATTATCCAATGGTGTTCATATTTATCTCTAAACT
>JAQWYU010000028.1 GCA_029253805.1 Flavobacteriaceae bacterium
ATGGTTACACACATTTTGATGCTTAGCCATAGTTTTTATTACGCTCAAAGACATATCTTGAGGATTTGATGTTGAAAATCGAAATCGCATTTTGGGATGAGATTTTGCACACATATCTAATAATAACGCAAAGTCAACTGCGGTAGCTTTTTGTATATCAGACGCTTTATTAAAATCTTTTTTTAATCCTCCGCCATACCATAAATAGCTATCGACATTTTGGCCTAAAAGAGTTACCTCTTTGTATCCTTTTTGCCAAAGATCATTTATTTCTAGAATAATACTTTGCGGCTCACGACTGCGCTCACGCCCTCTTGTGAAGGGCACTACGCAAAACGTACACATATTATCACAACCTCTGGTTATTGACACCAGCGATGTAACTCCATTAGAATTTAGTCTTACAGGGGATACATCTCCGTAGGTTTCGTCTTTTGAAAGAATAACGTTAACAGCATTTCGTCCTTGATCAACTTCTAAAATTAAGTTTGGAAGATCTTTATAGGCATCAGGCCCTACTACAAGATCTACAATTTTTTCTTCTTCAAGAAATTTATTTTTTAATCGTTCTGCCATACAACCTAAAACACCAACTTTCATTTTTGGATTAATTCGCTTAACAGCATTATATTTCTCTAAGCGTTTACGGACAGTCTGTTCTGCTTTATCTCTTATGGAACAGGTGTTGATTAAAACTAAGTCCGCTTCTGCAAGAAGGGTGGTTGTGTTATATCCTTCTGCAGAAAGTATTGAGGCTACAATTTCACTGTCGCTGAAGTTCATTGCACAGCCGTAGCTTTCTATGAATAGCTTTTTTTTGTTTTTAGCTTTTGATTCAAGAAATAGTTTTTTGCCCTGAACGGTTTCGTCAATTGTTTTCTCCATAAGGTTGTTAGATTATCCAATTTTGGACAATAAGTATGCAAATATACAATAATTTTATTTTTTATGACAAAGTGTCAGTGTTTTGATTATTTATTTTGTTTTCTCTGTACAATCTGCTTTATTTGATAAATTAAAATAAATATTTAAAATATGTTACCGTTAAAAACTTTGTTAAGTAAGATACATGGATCTTCAACTATTGATTTTGGAGACCTTTTCAATGAATCTGTCATTTTATTTAAAAAAGTATGGATTCAAGGCTTGATACTCCAGCTGTTAATAGGTGTGATTATGGTTCCAGCTTTAGTAGGTTTTTATATTCCTTATTCTAAACTTGTTTTAAACATGGGTTCAAATCGAGTTATTGATTCTCCAGATTTTATACCAGAATTGATTAACTCATATGGCATATCGGATTTATTATGGCTGTATTTGTTTCTAATTGTTGTTAGTTTAATCTCATATGTTTTGTGTTTAGGCTTTTTCAGGGCTATTAGACAAATCGATCAAGATGAAGCATTTATTTTTTCAGAACTATTTTACTTTTTCAAATCACCATCGATTCGTAAGTCTTTAGGTATTGGGGTAACGTATATAACAATCAATATTATAGCTGCTTTGCTTTATTTTTTACCTTTATTGTATGTGATTGTACCTTTAATGTATTTGCTGCCAATTTATGTTTACAATTCTAAATTATCCATATCAGAGATAGTTAAAATTAGTTTTGCTCTTGGCAATAAAAAATGGGGAATTACATTTTTAACTATCTTTTTAAATACGATGTTAATATATGTTATTTCTTTGTTGACGTTTGGGCTGGGAGGTATATTTGTTGGTTGTTTTATCTACTTACCTCAATATATTATTTACAAAAAAGTGATTGGATTTGATGGCTCTAAATTTGATGTTTAATTATTTGAAATATAGATAATTAGCCTTAAGATAGAGTGCTTTTAAAATAGTTCTTTTGGGTATTCATTTTTTGTTTTGTTCAATAAATTAAAGAAAGAAATAAAAAAAATCCTATACATTTGTACTTCTTAAAAAATAAATATGGCTAAAAATTTAGTGATTGTTGAGTCTCCTGCAAAGGCAAAAACTATAGAAAAATTTCTAGGAAAAGATTTTAAAGTTGAGTCTAGTTTTGGGCATATTGCCGACCTGCCTTCTAAAGAATTAGGTGTGAATGTTGATGGTGACTTTAAACCTAAATATGAGGTTTCAGCTGATAAAAAGACAGTCGTAAGTAAACTAAAGTCATTGGCTAAGAAAGCTGAAATTGTTTGGTTAGCAAGTGATGAGGATAGAGAAGGAGAGGCCATTGCATGGCATTTAGC
>JAQWYU010000029.1 GCA_029253805.1 Flavobacteriaceae bacterium
AATAATCGATGTATAGTTGTTCGACTCCCATTCGTGTTTGTGGAAACCTGCTGAAACTACCCCAATTAGACTGTTTTACATTTTCTCCCAAAGCAAACTTTATAAATTTAGGACTATCATTATAAATTAATTCTTTGGCTGAAGATCCCCATTTTAACTTGATAATAGCGGAGCGACCCCCAATAGGATTGGCAGAACCATGTAATATTTGAATCGAAGTGACCCCACCAGCTAAATTTCGATAGATATCAATATCATCAGCATCAATTACGTCCTCAATACTAACTTCTGCAGAAGAATTTTGCCCACCTTCGTTAATACTAGCTGCCGCTATATGCGAATGTTCGTCTACAATTCCAGTTGTTAAATGCTTCCCTGTTGCGTCAATCAATATTGCTTTTTTACTTTTTAGATTCTTTCCGATTTTTGAAATTAAACCATTTTGTACTAATACATCTGTATCTTTTAGAATACCTTCAGCTTCGTTAGTCCAAACTGTTGCATTTTTAAACAAAATGGTCTTTGCTTTAGGGAGTTTTGAAAACCCATAGGCACCATTTGGATAACTAACAGGAATTATAAACGGAGTAGAAAGCTCTTTTTTCATATTTGGTTTTAATGTAATAGGTTTGTCTAATACTTTTTCAAGTTCTACAGAACAGGTAGAACCGTCCGCCATGGTTACTTTTCCTTTTATTAATTCTACATTTGATAAAATTTTAGAATTTATTCTTATAAATTCTTGATTGGTAGTGTCTTTGGATGAAAAAACTAAATTCATCCAATCATCCTTATAGTTCAATCTACTGCTTAATTTCAATGAGTCCGATGTCAATTCGGATTTAAGTTTAAGTAATGTACCGCTGATTTTTAGCTTATAAGAGTCATTATTAATTGTAAAACGGTACTCGCCTCTGGGATCAATATTTAAAATTGGGCTAATGATCGTTCTCGAACCATTAACCCAATTTTCATGTAGGGTAGTTTTAGCTTCAAATATATCTCCTGAAGTAATTAAGAAATTTGCATAACTATTAATATTCAAATTACCAAGTTTTGGATTTCTTAAAATTTTAGAAGGATGTGTGGTTAATGCTTCCAAAGCAGCGGTTTTATTTAATCCATATTTGATGGACTTCAAGAGGTTAATTTTAAAGTCCTTTATGGATTTTAAGCCTTTTGTTGTAAATGTAAAAGAGATTCCAGATTGATATAAAATCGAAGGATTTCCAGGGCGTTGGTTCCATTCTTTCATGGCTTCAAGCTCTAACGAATTTGTTAAGAAAGTATCTTCAACATCATAGGCTTTTGGGAAGTTCAAAGGAAGGATAAATGTCGCTTTTGTATCTTTAATATCGTTAATACGTTCATACTCATCACCACCTCCTAAAATCACATACTGAACTCCAAATTCATCACCTACTGCATCAGCTCTAAGAGCATTGGCTCTACTTCCAGCTTCAAAAACCTGAACTTTATTTTTATTAATATTAAAGGCTTCTATGGATCGGTCTTTAGTTATATTATTTCCATTTCTGTACCATTCTGCATCATGATTGAGTTGTCTTAATAAAGCCATTGTACCCATAATAGAAGAAGGATATGATTGTAGGGAAAGTATGCTTTTTGAAAAAGAGCTATACTGCAATGACTGGTCAGACAATATGCGCTGTGAATCAGATCCTTTTGTATCTAGTGCAATTAAGGCGCCTGTTCCACGTACAATTCCATCTTGGATATGGGTATTTACTATACCAAAACCTGCTTCTAATAATTTTTTAGCTGTTTTTTCATCATATTTAAATTGGTCGATTGCATTTTGTTCCGGACGTATGTGATCATTCCAGTAAAAACCTTCTCGACTTGGACCATATTGAACAGAGCGAGAGCCACCACTCATGCGTTTTGTTTTTGGGATACCAAAATCAGAGTAAATATCTATGAAAGAAGGATATATAAATTTTCCTTTTAGATCAATTATTACGGTATTTTTAGGCAGTTTAACGTTTGTTCCAACTTGAACCACGCGACCTTCTTGAATTAGCAAAACCCCATTTTCAAGCTTGTTTTTAGGGGTAATGAAAATTTTAGCATTAACTAGGGCAGTGAAATTCGTATTTTTTGATTTTACGCCGTCATTTTTTGGAAAATAGTCTTGAGCTGATAACGAAAGAGCTACAAAAAGTATATAAAAAGGTAAAAGTTTTTTTAACATAACATATGATTTTGGTAGTTTATAAATTTAGGTATAAACTTTAAATGAAAAACTATAATTATTATATTTTTATCATTGATAAACATTGAAATAGAATTATTTAATTTAACCAACTAACCCTTGGTTATATATTGAATTAAAACTTTTAAATAATAACTACTTAGCAAATTAGTTTTGCTTTATTACTTTAATAGTTTGATTATTTATACTTAAGTAATACAATCCATTTTGAAGTTTAGATAGATCAATTTGTTTATTTTCTCCTCTTAAAGTACCCTTAAATATGTGCTGACCTAAGGTTGAAATAAGTTCATATTGAACGTCCTTTTTTATTTTTAAGTTTATGAAGCTATTTGTGGGATTTGGATAGACTTTAATAGTTAACTCCATCATATTAATTCCAAGAAGCTCACATTCAAAGCTTTGTTCTACCTTTGAGGCTTCAACTGGGCTTACCAATAAATTTTCGGTAAGCAATTGACAATAACAGTCATTTTGCTCTACATACAGTTTTAGCCATGAAAGTGCTATTTTTCCGATAATTCCATTACCTCCGTTAGGAGAGTTAGCAACTGAGTGATTTCCGTTATCAATTTCAAAAAGGAGTTTATTTGTTTCATATGGAGTAGAATCATAATGAATATCCGCATGTATTCCAGGCGGTGCAGTAGGGTCGTTTTCACCACTAAAAATTAATAAGGAACTTTCATGATTTAGGTTAGCGTTAAGTAAATAAGGGCACAAAGCTACAACTCCAGAAATTCTATCATCTAAAACAGCTGCTCTTTGAGCGCCACCACCACCCATTGACCATCCACTAACAGCTAATTGATTTAAATTAAGAGCCCCTTCTAGAGGAGAATTAATTCTACTGTTTTCTGCTCTTATTGTATCAAGAGCGTCTAACAAGGCTAATGCACGTGCCTCGGGAAAATTAAAAAGACTGTTTGTCCCAATAATTATAGTTACTACTCCATGCGAAGCATAAAATGGGCCCCATTGTTCAACAGTAAAAGGTAATGAATTGAATCCAGGGACGATTGCTATACTAGCAAATGGAGGGGTGGCATTTACAGGGTAGTATATCGTAGCACCAGAGTAGTCAGGACCGTTACGGATTCCATCAGACTCATTTAATGTTAGCACCTCAAATGGTCCAGGATTAGATAAATTTTCGATAGTTACTCCTTCACATTGCGCAAGTAAAACACTCGTAAATTCAGTAGTAACGAGCACGATTAAATAAGTAAGTAGTATTTTATTAAAATTTTTAATAAGTTCTTTGATTAGTTAATTTTTTTTCTTTTTGTACATATAATTCTTGGAATTAATTTTTCCATTGCTGGAAGTGAATATATTACATAGTCACATACTATAATTATTAACGGATTAGTAAAGCTATTTCTGAGAAAATAGAATTTAGTAAAAACTAAAATATCAAAATTAATTCAATTACCACATACCGCAGGTATACTTTCTTCCGCCATAAAATCTACACAACTGTTACAAATTAAGCTTTTAAAGAAACAAGCAACTCGGTTAATTCGAAAGTCAAC
>JAQWYU010000030.1 GCA_029253805.1 Flavobacteriaceae bacterium
TCACAATCGCCACCACAGTAACAAAAAATTAAAATAGATTTGTATCTTCAACTCAATAAATCAAAAATAAATCCATTTACTAGCCTGACTATCACAGGTTCTAAAAGCGAGTCAAATCGGCTTTTATTACTTAAAGCTCTTTTTGATAGTATTGAAATACAGAACGTTTCAAACTCTGACGACAGTCAGTATATGGTTGAGGCATTAAGTACAGAATCTGAAACTGTAAATATATATCATGCAGGAACAGCTATGCGTTTTTTAACTGCATATTTTGCTACTCTTGAAGGTAAAACAACGTTATTGACTGGATCTCAGCGGATGAAAGAACGCCCAATAAAAATATTAGTTGATGCATTATTAGAATTGGGTGCAGACATTGAATATACAGACCAATTGGGTTATCCACCTATCAAAATTATCGGCAAAAGATTATTAAATGAAGAGGTTCGGATGAAAGCTAATGTAAGTAGCCAATATATTTCAGCCTTATTAATTATTGGTGCAAAGCTTGAAAAAGGATTAAAATTACATCTAGATGGGAAAATAACTTCAATTCCATACATTAAAATGACACTTTCATTGCTGGAGCAGATTGGAGTTGAAACTTCTTTTGAAGCTCAAACCATTCATGTGAAACCTAAATTTAAAAATGAACCTAAAATATTCAGTGTAGAATCTGATTGGTCATCTGCTTCTTATTTTTACAGCATAATAGCATTGAGCCCAATAGGTACTAAAGTTTGTTTAAGTACATATAAAAAAAATAGCTTACAGGGCGATGCAGTATTGGAAGAAATCTATAAACAGATGGGTGTTGAAACTATTTTTAATGAATCAAAAATTTGCTTAAAAAAAATCAACAATAATTTACCCTTTTCAATTAATATAGACTTGGCAAATGCACCAGATATTGCTCAAACAATAGTGGTTACTTGTTTAGGGCTTAAAATTCAATGCCAGCTTACTGGACTACACACACTAAAAATTAAAGAAACAGATCGTTTGGAAGCGCTTAAAAGTGAAATTTATAAATTTGGTACAGATATAAATATTACTGAAGATAGTTTGTTCCTTCTTGAACCTAAACCATTGGTGGTTGGAGCTAGACTTAAAACTTTTAATGATCACAGAATGGCCATGGCATTTGCTCCTTTGGGACTTTTAACTTCTTTCACCATAAATGAAGCAGATGTTGTTTCTAAATCCTTTCCTGACTTCTGGAAAAACTTGTGCACACTAGGATTCAATATTGATCAATACAAAAAATAAAAGATCAAATACTTGACAACCCCTACATTGAGGTTGTATATTCGCTAAATTAAAACCAAAATCTAGCATGAAATTATCACATTTTAACTTTGAATTACCGGACGAATTATTAGCAGAATATCCTTCTGAACAGCGAGATGAATCCCGCCTAATGGTTTTGAATCGTGAAAAACAAACCATTGAGCATAAACAATTTAAGGACCTAATTGAATATTTCAGCGAAGACGATGTAATGATTCTAAACAATACAAAAGTTTTTCCTGCTCGTTTGTTTGGTAACAAAGAAAAAACAGGAGCACGTATTGAAGTTTTTCTTCTCAGAGAACTTAATGCTGAGCAACGTTTATGGGATGTATTAGTAGATCCTGCTCGTAAAATTCGGATAGGAAACAAGTTATATTTTGGTGAGGATGAAATGTTAGTTGCTGAGGTAATTGATAATACTACTTCAAGAGGGCGAACCTTACGTTTCCTATATGATGGTTCTTATGACAAATTTAGAAATAAACTCACAGAGCTGGGACAGACACCATTACCAAAATACATTAATCGAGAAGTTGAGCCTGAAGATGAGGAGCGCTATCAAACCATCTATGCAAAAAATGAAGGTGCTGTTGCTGCGCCAACTGCTGGGTTACATTTTTCAAAACATTTATTAAAACGCTTGGAAATCAAAGGAGTTAACTTTGCAGAAATCACCTTACACGTTGGTTTGGGGACGTTTAATCCAGTTGAAGTTGAAGATTTGTCTAAACATAAAATGGATAGTGAAGAAATTATTATTCCAACACAAACAGCAGATACTATTAATACAGCTTTAAAAGAAAAGCGTAGAATTTGTGCAGTAGGAACAACTGCAATGCGTGCAATAGAAAGTTCTGTTTCTTCTAAAGGAAACCTTAACGATTATTCTGGATGGACAAATAAGTTTATTTTTCCGCCTTATGATTTTTCAATAGCAAATTGTATGATTACAAATTTTCATACTCCAAAATCTACACTCCTTATGATGACTGCAGCATTTGGTGGGCATGATTTTATAAAGAAAGCTTACGAAGAAGCAGTTAAAGAAAAATATAAATTTTATAGTTATGGAGACGCCATGCTAATCATTTAAAACAAATTAAAAAAGTCTCGAGACCGAGACTTTTTTAATCTTATCTAGTTTTTATCAAGATGAAGACCGTCAAGACAGACATTCGTGCATTATCAAAAGAAGATTTAAGAGCATTTTTCACTTCTAATAGGGACAAAGCTTTTAGAGGTAATCAAGTTTATGAATGGCTTTGGCAAAAGGGAGTACATCATTTTGACGATATGACAAACTTATCAAAAAAAAATCGTCAGATGATGGAGGAAAACTTTAGTATTAATCATATTAAGGTCGACTCAATGCAACGAAGCTTAGATGGTACCATAAAGAATGGGATTAGACTTCATGATGAGATGATTGTAGAATCAGTTTTAATTCCAACATCCAATCGTACAACTGCATGTGTATCTTCTCAAGTCGGATGCAGTTTAGACTGTAAGTTTTGTGCTACATCAAGGTTAAAAAGAATGCGAAACCTTAACCCTGATGAAATTTATGATCAAGTAGTTACAATCAACAGACAAAGTAAATTATACCATAACCGGCCATTATCAAATATTGTATTTATGGGAATGGGCGAGCCTTTAATGAATTATAATAACGTTCTTAAGGCAATTGAAAAAATCACGTCCAAAGAAGGATTGGGGATGTCTCCAAAGCGTATAGTCGTTTCTACATCTGGAGTGCCTAAAATGATTAAAAAAATGGCAGATGATGGAGTTAAGTTTAATTTAGCAGTTTCTTTACATTCTGCGATTGATAGTGTTCGTACTTCAATAATGCCTTTCAATGAAACATTTCCGTTAAAAGATTTAAGAGAAGCACTTAAACACTGGTATGCTTCAACTAGCCGTATTATCACTTATGAGTATGTGGTTTGGGAAGGTATTAATGACACTAAAGCAGATATAGAAGCATTAATTGACTTTTGTAAATTTGCTCCCAGCAAAGTAAATCTTATTGAATATAACCCTATTGACGATGGAGTATTTCAGCAAGCAAGCAACGCTGCTGTAGAAATGTATGTTTCTATGCTGGAAGCTAATAACATTACGGTTACAGTTCGTAGATCCCGGGGCAAGGATATTGATGCTGCCTGCGGTCAACTGGCTAATAAAGATAAACCTTAGAAAAGTCTTAATAATTTAGTGTTATCTAAGGCGCAGGATTAGGTATGACAGCATGTATAGCATTTATTCTATCCAGTGTTTCTTTTGAAATCTCAGTGTCTATACTATCAATATTTTCTTTCAATTGCTCCAAATTAGTTGCTCCGATAATATTACTAGTTACAAATGGTCTTTGATTTACAAAAGCTAATGCTAAGGTAGTTAGGCTAATTCCTATGTCTTTAGCTATTTCTAGATATTGTTTAGTTGCTTCTGTTGATTGATCGCTAGAGTAGCGTGCAAATCGTGGAAATAATTTCAGCCGTGCATTCTCTGCAGCAGTTCCTTTAATGTACTTTCCTGAAAGGACTCCAAAAGCTAAAGGTGAATAGGCTAAAAGTCCAATAT
>JAQWYU010000031.1 GCA_029253805.1 Flavobacteriaceae bacterium
ACAGATATTGATATTAATAGCTTAGAGCCTAGCTACTTTGAATCTGGACGAGGTAAAAGAGAATACAATTGGTTAGTAAATAATGCAGATAGATTCGGTTTTTGTCAAGTATATACAGATTTCAATAACAAGGATAGAGATTCTGGATATCAAAACGAAGCATGGCATTGGAGTTACACTCCTAAAGCAAATATTTACCTAAAAGAATATAACAAAAGAATCAACTACAGTGATATAAACGGATTCATGGGATCAGAACTGGCTAAAGATTTAAGTATGATTAGTGATTATGTGAATGGTATTTCTAGTGATTGTATTAAATGAAACAAATATTATTAATTTATAATATTATGAAATAATACAAAATAGGAGATCAACGTCAGCCACCACAATTTCCATAATTATTTCCCAATTTTTCCCACCAATCAAAGTTAACATCGCAATAATAACAAACAGCTTTTCCTATATACTTAGGTCTCTTATTTTTTTTTAAAACAACAACTCCAGAACCGTACTTATCAACTAAACGTGAAATATTTTCAACTCCTATAATATCTCCCTCATTATTTCTAATATTAATTTCTCTGAAACCTCTACTTTTTGAAATAAAACTATAGTTTCCGTATTCAAAACAACCATTCAATCGTTCATAAAAGCCAGCTTCTATCTCTTCATCATTTCTTCCGTATTTTGAAAAATAAACAAAGCATGTATAATCCTCAACATATACTGCTCTATTACTAAGTGCCTGGCTGTAAGCCCAACCCTCTATTCCTTTTCGAGTTCGAATGAGATAAAATGGACCATATGTTCGTTTGCCACGTAATTTAACACTAATTTCATTACGCGATGTCCTACCTAAATCGGTTACCCTCTCACCTTCCTTTAGTTTAGCAATCCTTTTAGATTTTAAGTCTGGTTCTCTTCTAACAGATAAATTTTCTACTTCAGAGTAAAAATAATTTTGAGCTTCAGCTATATTTGTAAATGACAATAAAATAGTCAACAATACTGGAAATAAAATATTATTTTTCATTGGTTTTATAATTGATATTAATTAATAATCTAAAATACATAATAAATGCTATGGAGACAAACGATCTACATCCCATTTATTGTCAACTGATAATTTAAATCTAATTCTATCGTGAAGACGATTTGCGCGTCCTTGCCAAAACTCTATTTCAACAGGTTTGACAATGTATCCTCCCCAAAACTCTGGACGTTTTAACGGCTTGTTCTTATATTCAATTTTTAAAGACTCTAGTTCTGAATCTAAAACAGCTCTATTTTTTATAATAGTACTTTGCTTGGAAGCCCAAGCGCCAAGCTGGCTGCCTTTGGGGCGTGACAGAAAATAGGCATCGCTTTCTACAGGATCTATTTTATCTGCAACTCCCTTAATGATAACTTGCCGCTCTGCCGATTCCCAATGAAACGAAAGACAACATTTAGGGGAATTTAATAACGCCTTCGCCTTTTCACTTTTATAATTTGTAAAAAATACAAAACCAGCGGAATTAAATTTTTTTAAAAGTACAACACGACTTTTTGGAAATCCATCATTACCGACAGTAGATAACGTCATAGCGTTTGTTTCTGTTTCTTGAAATTGAGTATCAACTTCATCAAACCAAAGTTGAAATAAATCAAATGGATCTTTACTTATTGAATGCTCTAAAAGAGAACCTTTTTCATAGGATTTGCGATAATTTCCTAAATCTTTTTCCATGTTAATTTGTCTGTTAAACTCAAATTTACATAAAATAATAATTTTAATATGCTTGAATTATTATTAAATTGATTTATGGTTCTGGTTAATTAAAATCATATCATTCAATAGAAAATTATTGAACATTTCTATGGTTTAAAGTTAAAAACAAATAAACCACCATTAATAGGATAAAAGTTTGTAATTTGTATTTTTGTTAAAATTATAGGAACAGGAATGGCTAAATCACCAACAAATAAGACCCAAAAAAAACGTATATCTAAAATCAACTTAAAGCTAAGTAGTTCTCAGAGATTGGTTACTGGTAGTTTTTTTACAATAATTGGTATTTTATTGTTTATTGCTCTTCTGTCATACCTATTTACTGGAGAGAATGATCAAAGCACGCTAAATGATTTTACAAATCGTGCGACACAAACAGAAAATTGGTTAAGTAAGATTGGAGCTTGGGTAAGCGAATTGCTGATATATAATGGCTTTGGAGTCTTTTCATTCATGTTCTCAGGACTTGTAGTATTGTCTGGTGTGTCAATTTTAGCAAACTCAAATAAAAAAAGACTTTGGCGAAATTGGTCTTGGGGTACTATAATTATTATATGGGGTTCGGTATTATTTGGATTTATATTTAGTAGTGCTCCAAATTTAGGTGGCACAATAGGATACGAATTAAATATCTTTATCCAAGACTATATCGGAAAAATCGGAACAGCTTTCTTACTTATTTTTGTTTTCATTACTTACATAGCAATTCGTTTTAAGGTAACTCCAAAACAAATTGGAAGTTTATTTATTCGTACCAAAAATGAAATTAAATCTGAATTTTTAAATGACAACTCCTCACAAGACGCATTAGTAGACAACAGTTTTAGCGATGAAGCTAGTTCTATTAAATCATCCTTTGAAATCCCTTTAGAAAACCTGGAACCAACTATTTCGAACCATTCAAGTATAGATTCTAAGTCTAATGCTGAAAAAACTAAAAATGAAATTGAAAATTCAATAGAAGAATCAGTTTCTATGGAAATTGAAGTTATTGAAGAAGAAGTTTCAGAAACAGATAATCTAGCTGCTAAACTAGTTGAAGATTTTGGTGAAGTTGACCCTACCTTAGAACTATCAAAATTTCAATTTCCTTCTTTAGACCTTCTCAAAAAATATGATTCGGAGAGCATCACAATTAACCAAGAAGAACTTGAAGAAAATAAAAATAGAATTGTCGAAACACTTAATAACTATAAAATAGGAATAGCAAGTATTAAGGCTACTATTGGCCCTACTGTAACTTTGTATGAAATAATCCCAGAAGCAGGTGTTCGAATTTCTAAAATAAAAAATCTTGAAGATGATATAGCACTATCTCTTTCTGCTCTAGGAATTCGTATAATAGCTCCAATTCCCGGAAGAGGAACCATTGGTATTGAAGTTCCAAATAAAAATGCTACAATAGTCTCAATGAATTCAGTAATTTCTTCACAAAAATTTCAGAAATCAGAAATGGAATTACCAATTGCTTTAGGTAAAACTATTAGTAATGAAACTTTTGTAGTTGATCTTGCAAAAATGCCACACTTATTAATGGCAGGTGCTACTGGTCAAGGTAAATCTGTTGGTCTAAATGCTGTATTAACTTCTTTATTATACAAAAAGCACCCTGCTGAAGTAAAATTTGTCTTGGTTGATCCTAAAAAAGTAGAACTAACTCTTTTTAACAAGATTGAGCGTCACTATTTAGCTAAACTTCCAGACAGTGAGGATGCAATAATAACCGATAATACGAAAGTTATAAACACCCTAAA
>JAQWYU010000032.1 GCA_029253805.1 Flavobacteriaceae bacterium
ATGGCTATTCTTGTTTACACCGGTTATAAACTTGCTTCTCCTGTTATTGTTAGAAAAATATTTACGATAGGAAAAGAGCAACTAATAATTTTCTTTTGCACTTTGTTGGTAACCTTAAAGGTTGGTTTAATTTCTGGGATCTCTGCCGGATTGATTGCCACTTTCATAATACATGTTGTAGTAACGAAAAGCCTTAGTTTGTTTATGAAAAACATACTAAAGCCAAATGTACTTATGTATAAAGAAGAAGATGGAAGTTATTTTATTAGTGTAAAGCATTTTTGTAGTTTTTTGAATTTTAACGCCTTGAAAACAAGCTTAGAGGCGATCCCTGAAAATAATGATGTAATTATTGACTTTTCGTTATGTGGGTTTGTTGACCACTCTTCTATGGAAAACATTGACGACTATCAAGAGCTGTTCCATAAGAAAGGAGGGAATATTGAGATTATCGGGCTTGATGTTCTGGGGGCTGAATCAAAGCATCCTTTTGCTTTGAGGCGCATGTTACCCGTTCAAAAAATGATGCCAGAAAATAAAACTAAGCGTCAAAAAAACCTGGGCATAATTGCTGATCAATTCGAACTATCATATCAACATGAAAAAAAATATAACAATTCCTTTTTGGAAGAGTTTGTTTATTTTCAAACAAAAAAAATTGAACACATCTCTAATGTGCTAAAAGAAACAAACATTGAATACCAATCCTTTGACGTTGTTTTTTCGGAAGGGGAGTTTATCGCAAAAGAAGTTGTGAGAACGACAATGCTATATATCAAAGCCCCAAAAGGAACACCAGCGTTTACACTTGACAAAGAAGGAATTATGGAGCGGCTATATGCTCTGGCTGGTTATGAAGATATTGACTTCGAACAACACAAGGATTTCTCGAACAGGTTCTACTTAAGGGGTGAGAATCCAAAAAATATAAAAATGTTCTTTACAGATGACCTAATTAGGTTTTTTGAAAGCAACCCGTACTATCACGTCGAATCAGACAAAAAAGGTATATTAATCTATAACAAAGAGAGGGTTGCTAGCATCAAAGAGGTTAAGGCCTTGATAGATTTTGGTGTGCGCCTAAACCAACTTATTAATAAGTCTTAGTATGACGTTATACCCAATAAATGTTGGAAATTTCAAATTAGATGGTGGCGCAATGTTTGGGGTTGTGCCAAAAGCATTATGGAATAAAACGAACCCTGCCGACGAAAAAAACATGATTGATATTGCATCTAGATGTTTACTTATAGAAGACGGTGCTCGACTGATTCTTATCGATACTGGAATGGGAACAAAACAAAGTGATAGGTTTTTTAACTTCTATTATCGTTGGGGAGACCTGTCTATTGAAAAAGCCTTGGCTTCTGTTGGGTTTTGTAAAGAAGACGTAACAGATGTATTCTTAACCCATCTTCATTTTGATCACTGTGGTGGTTGTGTTGAGTGGAACAAAGGCCGCTCGGGCTATGAGTTAGCGTTTAAAAACGCTGTTGTTTGGAGTAATGAAAACCACTGGGATTGGGCTGTTAAGCCGAATGGACGTGAAAAAGCGTCTTTCTTGTCCGACAACATTATACCCATTAGTGAGTCTGGTAATTTAAAGTTTATTCCTGTACCCGAACTAGATACTCTACAAGGCTCTGAGCTGGGTTTTGACGTGTTTTTTGCAAACGGCCATACCGATAAACAGATGATCCCCATAATTACTTACAGGGGGGAAACAATCTGTTTTATGGCAGACTTGCTTCCCACGGCCGGCCATATTCCTGTTGCTTATGTAATGGGCTATGACACAAGACCTCTTTTAACATTAAAAGAAAAAGAACGTTTTTTAAATCTTGCTGCAGACAATAATTTTTACCTACTTTTGGAGCATGATGCACACAACGAATTAATCACGGTCAAACACACCGAAAAAGGTGTCCGGCTTAACGAAACTCATAAATTCAATAACTTATTTTAAACTTAAAAAATGAAATTAATACACTTAGAAAAACTAAAAACATCATCTTATATCCTAGGTCTATCGCTGCTGTCTAGTTGCGGTGGAACGGTAGAATTGACGTCAACTCCGATAGGAAATATAGACTCGACTCCTTTAAAAGAATTAAAACTTGACGAACAAGAATTAAAAATGTGGAGTCATCTTGACATTTCAACAGATACTGTTCCTGGCGTGAGCTTAAACAAAGCATACAGTGAATTAGTAAAGGCCAAGAGTAAAACTATTATTGTTGCGGTTATTGATTCTGGTATTGATATTGAACATGAAGATCTTGCTAGTAAAATATGGATTAACGATGATGAAATTCCTGGCAATGGGATAGACGATGACAACAACGGCTATATTGACGATGTGAATGGTTGGAACTTCCTTGGCGATTCTGATAATGAGCGTCTGGAGTATGTGAGACTTATCGCAAGCAATGACACAGAAAACCCGCGTTTTGAAGAGGCTAAAGAGCTACTTGTTAGTGAGCGAGGAGGTTTAGAGCAATCCAAAAAAAGGTACGAAGTAATTAAAAACAGATTATCAATTTCTGACGGAGCGGTATCAAAACACTTAAATAAAAAAACATACACCAAAGAAGAAGTTGAGAATATTGTGACAGAAAACGAAGAGCTTCTAAATCATGTTAGTGTCATTAAGCAAGCTTTTGATTTTGGTTTTGACAGCATTGAGGAGTTTATGAAGCAAATAGACGCGGGACTAAAATCCTTTAGTGAGCGCCTTGATTTTAACTTAAATGTAAATTTTGACGGTAGGAAAGTTGTTGGAGACAACCCAAATGACATCAACGACAAAAATTATGGTGATGGCAATGTGATGGCAAGGAAGGGAAGAAGTCATGGCACCCATGTTTCTGGTATCATTGCTGCTAACAGAAATAACCTCCTTGGGGTTAAAGGAGCGGCTGATAATGTTAAAATCATGGCTATCCGTAACACGCCAAATGGTGACGAATATGATAAAGATGTTGCTTTAGGGGTTTATTACGCGGTTGACAATGGTGCTAGAGTTATTAATATGAGTTTCGGAAAAGGTTTTTCTCCTCACAGCAAATGGGTTAGAGATGCTATTGTTTATGCTGCAGAAAACGATGTTTTAATAGTGGCAGCGGCAGGAAATGATTCTGCAAACACCGACAAGGTAAATTATTACCCTAATGACCAACTAGGTATTGGTGAAGAGGTGTCAAACAACTTTATAAAGGTTGGGGCAACAGGCCCTAAATATGGCTCTTCGATTTTGGCTGGATA
>JAQWYU010000033.1 GCA_029253805.1 Flavobacteriaceae bacterium
CCTAGAGAATTTCCAAGTAAAATAACGTTACTAAAACCTAGGAAGTCGATAAAGTCTTTGAGGTATACGGCAAAACTTTTAACGTTAGTACTTAATAATGGTAAAGAGTATAAGGGTAGTTCTGGGAGCACCACTTTATATCCGTTTTGGTTAAAAAATTCAGTAACTCCAGTGAAATTACTTAAGCCACCCATTAATCCATGAAGGATTATTATTGGTTGACCTATGCCAATTTCAACGTATTTGAACTTACCTTCTTCTTTAAAATTATAACTCATTTGTGTTAGAAATTGTGTTAGCACAAATTTACATAATTTAAATTAAAAAATATTGAATTTTTATTCTTAAGCATATATACTTATTGATGCTCCATACTTTTTTTTGTTTCTATTTTGGTTGATTAAATTAATTAATAGGCTTTTGTCATTAGTACCCACATTTTGTAAGTAGTTGTATTTCCATAAAATAAATTTTAAAATACATGCATTTTGTCGAAGTATTTTGCTTTTAATAGAATTTTATTAACAATGTGGTAAAATGTGGTAAAATGTGGTAAATATTTTTTAGATTTGAGTTAAATTACTTAACTAATCATAACACATCAAATTGAATACCCTAATTGGAACATATGAATGTAAGGTGGATGCCAAAGGGCGTCTAATGTTACCTGTTTCATTCAAAAAACAGCTAGACTCAGTTATGAATAAAGGATTTGTTTTGAAGCGTGCAGTTTTTCAGCCTTGTCTAGAGTTGTATCCAATGAATCAATGGGATCTGTTAATGCAGAAAATTAATAGACTTAACCGATTTAAAAAGAAAAACAATGATTTCATCAGGCGTTTTACGGCGGGGGTTAAGTTTTTAGAGTTAGATATTTCAGGTCGCTTACTCATTTCTAAGGATCTTGTTGGTTTTGCTGGGATTTCGAAGGAGATAGTAGTGACTTCGGCAGTTAATATCATTGAAATATGGGATAAAGACAAGTACGAAAAGGCTATTAATGATGCTGCAGTAGACTTTGCTGAACTCGCGGAAGATGTAATGGGTCAAGACGATATAGATGGAGTATCATAGTACTGTATTGCTCAAAGAAACCGTAAAAGGTTTAGATATAAAAAAAGACGGTGTTTACGTAGATGTCACTTTTGGTGGTGGTGGGCACAGCAGAGAAATATTAGCTTCATTAGGTCCTAATGGACGACTTATAGCTTTTGATCAAGATAAAGACGCTCTTTTAAATGTTATTGATGATTCTAGATTTTTGTTAATTAACGAAAATTTTAGATTTATACAGCGGTTTTTAAGGTATCACGGTGTTGTTTCAGTAGATGGTATTTTAGCTGATTTTGGTGTTTCATCACACCAATTTGACAAACCTGAAAGAGGATTCTCGATTCGTTTTGATGCTTTGTTAGATATGAGGATGAATCAAGAAGATGTGTTGTCGGCACATTCACTAATTAATTCTTATGAAGAAGATGCTTTGAGACAGTTGTTTTGGCAGTATGGAGAGTTGAGAACTGCTGCGGCCTTGGCAAAGTCAATTATTCAAGCTCGAAAGCTTGCTCCAATTGACACTACATTTGATTTAAAAACTATTTTAAAAAAACACCTACCTCAGGGTAGAGAAAATAAGGTTCTAGCGCAAGTATATCAAGCGATAAGGATTGAAGTAAATCAAGAGATCGAAGTGCTCAAGGTTTTTTTATTACAGACACCTTCATTATTAAAAACAAATGGACGTCTGAGTGTTATTTCTTATCACTCTTTAGAAGATCGCTTAGTGAAGCGTTTTATAAGGAATGGTTTATTTGAAGGAGAACCTGAAAAAGATATTTTTGGAAACTTTGAAGTTCCTCTTATAAAAGTTGGAAACCTAATTATTCCATCGTCAGCTGAGGTAAAATCAAATAACAGAGCTCGAAGTGCTAAGTTAAGAATTGCAAAAAAAGTAAATTAAGAGAAATAAATGAAAAACAGAATTTACAATATTTTAAAAGGAACTTTTCTTGTTAGAGACGGAGCTTTTAAAAATTGGCGTCTAATTTTTTTCTTTTTAGCATTAGCAATATTAATGATAGC
>JAQWYU010000034.1 GCA_029253805.1 Flavobacteriaceae bacterium
GCGTTGTCTACAATCAAGGCGTCTACAATTCAACAAAGAGCTGTAGGTAATGTAGAATTTTCTGAAGCTTTTAAAACACACCATCGATTTACGTATCGAATCAAGCTGGTGGTTTTGGAGATAGTCAAGTATTTACTCGTGGATTTTCTCAATCTAACACAGCATTCTTACTAAACGGACAACCAATCAATGGAATGGAAGATGGTAAAATGTACTGGTCAAACTGGTCTGGAATGTCCGATGTAGCCAATGCGGTTCAAGTACAAAGAGGATTAGGATCTTCTAAACTTGCTATTTCATCAGTTGGTGGGACAGTAAATATTGTTTCTAAAACAACAGACAAAAAGCAAGGTGGTTATGTACGTTATATGTCAGGTAATGATAGCTACATTAAGACTACTGCTTCTTACAACTCTGGTTTACAAGATAACGGATGGGCATATTCAGTCTTATTGGATCACTGGCAGGCTCATAGAAAATATGCAGTAGGAACTGCTGGCCAAGGCCAAACTTATTTCTTTTCTGTGGGAAAAAAATTCAACGAAAAGCATAGTTTAAACTTTTTACTAACAGGTTCTCCTCAGTGGCACGATCAAAATTTTTCAAAAAGTAAAGAATTTTATGCTCTAAACGGAATTAAAGCCAATAGAAATACCGGTTTTTATAATGGAGAACGCTTTACGGAACGACGTAATTTTTATCACAAACCAATTGCTAACATCAACTGGGATTTTAAAATTAATGATGCTATGGATTTATCCACTGTATTATACGGCTCTTGGGGTCGCGGTGGTGGTACTGGAGGATATGGAAGAGGTCGTGTGCGCTATGGTGATGATGAATCTGCAGGCACTGGCTTAGCCCACGAAATTGATTTTGACGCTATAGAATCAGAAAATATTGCCAATGCAGATGTAAATGGTAACGGTAATTTTGGAGATTCTTATTTAAGAAGGGGGTCAATGAATAACCACAACTGGTACGGACTCGTGTCAAATCTAAACATTGATAATGGTGGGGCTTTTACTTACAATTTTGGAGTTGATGGAAGAACTTACACTGGAGAGCATTTCAGACAAGTAATTGATTATTTTGGCCTTAATGGTTACGCGGACACCTATGGTTCATCAAGAGCCGACGGGTACGTGGTAACAGATTCATTTGAAGCTGATCCTTGGTCTGCATTGTTTAGTTCTGCTGATCCAGGCCAAAGAATTGCATACGATTATTCTGAAACTATTAATTATGTAGGTGGTTTTGGACAAGTGGAGTACTCAGTAAATGAATTTTCTGCTTTTCTTCAAGCATCATTATCTACTCAATCTTACCAAAGACACGGTGGTCGTGATTTTGGAGATTCTGGAAATTCAGAAGAAGTTAATAAAACAGGTTACAACATTAAAGGAGGTGTTTCTTTTTCAAGCGAAGATGGTGCACACTCTGTGTTTGCTAACGGAGGACTTTATTCAAGACAACCATTTCTAGACAATATTTTTGATAATGTTCGATACAGCAATGACCTTGTTGATACAGATATTGAAAATGAGGAAATTATTGGTTTTGAGGCTGGTTACCGTTACACAGGGGATGAGGTAAGGGTTAATTTAGACCTTTACAGTACAGAATGGGGTAATCGATTTCTTTCTTTTGGAGGAGAAAATGCTGCAGGCGATGTAACATTTTACAGATTCAATGATGTAACACAAATCCATACTGGTTTTGAATTTGACGTTCAATATAAGCCAATGGCATCAGCGCTTACATATAGTTTTTACGGTTCGTTAGGCGATTGGAAATATAAAGACTCAACGCCATTTCAACAATTTGATGATGAAACATCTGAGTTAATCGATAGTGGAGACATTAATCTTTCAAATGTTAAAGTTGGTCAAGCACCGCAAACATCTTTCGGTTTAGGAATTGACTGGAAGGCGACTCCAAGGATGACATTTTATACAAATTACAACCAATATGGAAACTTTTATGGTTTTGTAGATGTTGAGGATGCTGTCCAAGCAGGTGTGGATGGAGTTGAGTATTCATCTGAGAAATTAAACTCTTATGGATTAGTTGATTTAGGAATGTCTTACAAGTTCTATGTAAATGACCATGCTGTAATGTTTAGAACAAATGTTTATAATTTACTTGATGAAGAATTTATCAGTCAGGGTGATGCTTATGGGTATTTTTATGGAAATGGAACTACTTGGAATGCGAGTTTACAATACAGGTTTTAAGAGCCAATAATCGTGTAAATTTAAACCCTCACTTTGTGAGGGTTTTTTTATTTTTATTGTTAATATATTTTTATTACTAGTTAATAAATTACAGATTATTATACGTAGTTTTACATCACTAATTTTAACAATTAATTTAACGTAAACTAAATTATGAAAAAAATCAAACAAATTTTTACTTTAGCTCTTGTGCTTAGTGGTTTTACGCTGATAGC
>JAQWYU010000035.1 GCA_029253805.1 Flavobacteriaceae bacterium
CTAGCATCTCCGCATATTTTGTAGGGTGTAATGGCATAAAAGGAGCTCCAAAACAAGCAGAAAAACTAGGAACAGGTTCGTTAACCCCTGCTTCAGTTCCAGCAACTTTAGCTGTATAACCAGAAATAAAATGATAAGCTGCTTGACCTGGAGTTAACTTTGATATTGGTGGAAGAACTCCAAAAGCATCAGCTGTCAGAAAAAAAATATTTTTAGGATTTTCACCAATTGAATTAGGCTGAATATTCTCTATAAAATCTAGGGGATAACTAACGCGAGTATTTGGAGTAATAGAGATATCAGAATAGTCAACCTTTCCACGGTTATCAATAACTACATTTTCTAGAATAGCTCCTTTTTTAATAGCGGAGAAAATTTCTGGCTCACGTGACTTGGATAAATTAATAACCTTGGCATAACAGCCACCTTCAAAATTAAAGATGAAATTTTCACTAGTCCAACCATGTTCATCATCCCCTATTAGTCGTCGTGTTTTATCAGTTGACAGAGTGGTTTTTCCAGTTCCTGATAAACCAAAAAATATAGCTGTATCTCCATTTTTACCAACATTAGCACTGCAGTGCATTGGAAGTGTATTTTTAAAGACCGGAAGTGTAAAGTTTAAAGCCGAAAATATACCTTTTTTGATTTCTCCTGTATATCCAGTTCCTCCAATTAGAACTATTTTTTTTGAGAAATTTAAAATAGCGAAGTTATGCTGCCGAGTAGAATCCAGCTTAGGGTCTGCCATGAATCCAGGGGCATTAACTACAGTCCATTCAGGCTTGAAATTTTCTAGTTCAGAGCTTGTTGGTCTTAAAAACATATTACAGGCGAAATAATTACTCCATGGATATTCATTAATCACCCGAATATTAGTACGATAGCTGGGTTCTGAACATGCATAAGAATCTCTAACATATATTTCTTTTTTGCTAAGATATTTCGTTACTTTATCATAAAGCAAATCAAATTTTAGAGGCGAGAAAGGAATATTAATATCCCCCCACCAAACAAGATCTTTAGTGATTTGATCTTTCACGATAAAACGGTCTTTAGGAGATCGACCTGTAAATTCGCCTGTTGTTATTACTAAAGCTCCAGTATTCGATTCAACCCCTTGTTTATTTATAATCACACGTTTATGTAGCTGAGCTGGAGATAGCTGATAATTGACTTTGTCTGATGTTATTGAAAGATACTTCAACGAAATCGTTTTCGAAGAGGAGCGGGATTTATCCATGATTTTAGCTTTTTAATGACATTGCGAAATTATTAATTAAAATTAAGACGAAGGTATTTAAGCTTTATTTTTATAATTGTATATAAACAATAGAATCCATGAGCCTATTAGAAACATGCCACCTAAAGGAGTTATAAACCCTATTGATTTAAAATCAAATGCAGTTAAAATATTAGTCGCCAATAAGTAAATAGACCCTGAAAAAAGTGTAACACCTACAAATACTAATTTATATAAAATGGATTGCTGATTTTTAGTCAAACGGTTTGAGGAAGCAATATAAAAAAGTAAAAAAGCGTGATAAATCTGATACCTGTTTGCAATGCCTAAGCTATCCATCGAAGAATCATCAAGAATTGGTTTAAGTCCATGAGCCGCAAAAGCACCTATAATTACAGCAGCAGCACCAATAAAACTGGCCAATAAAATAATTTTTCGTTCCATAGCTTAATATACAGTTTTCATTTTATTACATTAGTAGCATAACTAACCACAAAAATACGAATCTCTAGTCAATATGCGTAAAATTCTAATGATTGGAGCTGGCAAATCAGCTTCTTACCTTGTAAAATATTTTCTGGATAGATCTATTTCCGAAAAACTAGAAATAACTATTGGAGATTTAGATCTAACAAATGCTAAAAAATGGACTGAGAACAATCCAAATGCTAATACATTAAAACTAGATATATTTGACAAAGAATCTCGTAAAAAAGCTATTAAAAGTGCAGATATTGTAGTATCAATGTTACCTGCAAGGTTTCATATAGAGGTTGCGAAAGATTGTTTATATTTTGGTAAACACATGGTCACTGCATCATATGTCAGTAAAGAAATGCAAGATCTAAATGAGCAAGTTAAAGCAAAAAAACTAGTATTTTTAAATGAAATTGGAGTCGATCCTGGGATTGACCACATGAGTGCTATGCAAGTCATTGACCGCATTCGTGAATCAGGAGGTAATATTTTATTATTTGAATCTTTTACTGGCGGATTAATGGCTCCTGAAAGCGATACAAATCTTTGGAATTATAAATTTACATGGAATCCCCGAAACGTTGTTTTAGCAGGCCAAGGCGGAGCAGCAAAATTCCTACAAGAAGGCAAATTTAAATACATTCCATACCATAGACTATTTAGGAGAACTGAATTTTTAGAAGTTGATGGATATGGGCGTTTTGAAGCATATGCAAATCGAGACTCATTAAAGTATAAAGAAGTATATGGATTAGACTTCATAAAAACTTTATATAGAGGAACCATTAGACGAGTAGGCTTTAGCAGAGCGTGGCAAATATTTGTAATATTGGGTCTAACAGATGATAGCTATAAAATACCAAATAGTGAAAACATGAGCTACAGAGAGTTTATCAATTCATTTCTGCCTTATAGCCCTACAGACTCTGTAGAGCTAAAGTTGAGGTACAAATTAAAAATTGATCAAGACGATGTCCTGTGGGAAAAACTAGAAGAGTTAGATATTTTCAACGCCAATAAAAAAGTAATGTTAAAAAATGCATCCCCAGCACAAATTCTTCAAAAGATACTTTTAGATAGCTGGAGCTTGGATTCTGACGATAAAGATATGATCGTAATGTATCATAAATTTGGATATGAATTAGATGGAGAAAAACATCAAATTGATGCTACAATGGTTTGTACAGGAGAAGACCAAACATTTACTGCTATGGCAAAAACAGTAGGTTTACCTGTAGGTATTGCAACACTTGCTATATTAAATAATAAAATCAAAAGATATGGTGTTCAAATCCCAAATAATAAAGATGTTTACGAGCCAATCTTAAGTGAACTTGAAGAATATGGTATAATATTTAAAGAGAAAAAAGTTAATTACTTAGGATATAATATATTAAATACATAATTTGGTTTAATATTATAATTAATAATATGTTTTTACTTCACAAAATTTATAAATAAACCAAAAATTGGGGAAAAAAACTGAAATTGATGGCATTGATAAAACAATATTAAGAGCCTTAATGAAAGATGCTCGAACTCCTGTACTAGAAATTGCGAGAGCCGTGGGGATTTCTGGTGCTGCTATTCATCAAAGGCTTAGAAAATTAGAAAACTCTGGACTTATTTCCGGCTCCAAGTTTGTAATAAACTCTAAAGCTCTCGGCTACACTACTATGGCTTTTGTTGGTATTTTTCTAGATAAAGCCAAAAGCAATTCAGACGCCATTAAACAACTTAAAAGAATTCCTCAAGTATTAGAGTGCCACTATACAACTGGAAACTGGAGTGTTTTAATTAAAATCCTATGCAAAGATAATGAGCATCTTATGTCTGTTTTGAATAAAGAAATTCAAACTATATCTGGCGTATCGCGAACAGAAACATTCATATCATTGGATCAGCAAATAGATCGACAAATCAAAATCTAACAAAAAAATAACTTCAATTTAATAAGCCCTAACGCTTTCTGTATTTAAAAATTAAAACAAGCAAAGTGAATGAAGATATTAAAGTAATTGAATTTGCTAATATCATAGACAAACTTTCCATGTATATTCCATAAACTAACCAGAACAAAATACCTATAAAAAATAAAGAAAATGTAGATAGCGAAAAAGCAGAGACATCCTTGGTTTTCCAAGTTTTATATACTTGCGGTAAAAAAGCATATGTGGTTAAAGTGGCAGCCACAAGTCCTAATATTTCGAAATTATTTATATTAAACAACAATATTTACGATTTTTCCAGGGACAATAATTACTTTCTTGGGAATTCGTCCCTCCAACTGTAACTTTGTTTTTTTATTCCTTATTACGGCTTCTTCAATCGCTTCTCTTGGAAGATCTAGTGATAGATCCATAGTAAAACGCATTTTTCCATTAAATGAAATAGGATATGATTTTGAAGTCTCTGTTATATAGCTAGGTTCAAACTCAGGAAACTTAGCTGTTGCTATAGAATCTTTGTTTCCTAAACGTTCCCACAACTCTTCAGCGATATGTGGTGCGTAAGGAGCTATTAGGACTAGAAGGGGCTCAAGAAC
>JAQWYU010000036.1 GCA_029253805.1 Flavobacteriaceae bacterium
TAAAAAAACAACTTGATAGCCATTATCTTTTTGGGACTTGTTTGAATGGTCTTCACATACAAAAAACTCACATCCTACAATTCCCTTAATTTCATGTGCTACTTGTGGCTCATCAAGACTCAATGAATCTTTATTTTTTTGGCGAATAGCACGGTTGTAGTTACCTATCTCCTTCAAAAAATGAAAGGCACCCATCATATTCCCGTGATCAGTTATAGCTACAGCTGGCATTTGTAGATCTGATGCTGCAGCCACTAACTTTTTAACACTTATTGTAGATTGTAAAACTGAAAACTGAGTATGGTTATGTAGGTGAACAACTTTTACATCGTTAAAAAGCTCTAGAACATCACGTGAGACATTTAAAGGAGTTTCTAATTTATTATTCTTTTGTATCCTATCAGCTATTGCAGCCGACTGCTCTTTGAGATTAACATGTTTAATTCCCAGTGGATTAACAATACTTTTATTAATTGTCTCAAACTGTTGAAAATAATCTATTGGAGCTTTAAGCTGTTCAATAGTAAATTCTTGACGCCTAATAAGCTCTAAAAAACAGCGAGTAGTTGCCTCAACATCAGCAGTAGCGTTATGGGCTTCTCCAAAAGGCTTATCAAACAGAAATTCGTGCAACTCTGTTAGAGTTGGTAACTTGAACTTACCGCCTCTACCACCTGGTATTTGACACATCGATGCTGTCTTTTCAGTACAAGTATCTAAAACAGGTAGTTTATTTAAATTGGAAACCAAATTTAGACGGTGAAATTCACAACCCATAATATTCAAATCAAAGCCCACATTTTGACCAACCACAAACTCAGCCTTAGACAAAGCTGTATTAAATAGTTCTAGTACATCAAGTAGTGGAACCCCTTGTTCTGAAGCTAATTCTGTAGATATACCATGAATTTTTTCAGCGTCATAAGGAACATTGAATCCTTCTGGACGTATTAAATAATCTTGATGCTCTAAACAACGGCCCATATCATCATGTAATTGCCATGCAATCTGAATACAACGTGGCCAATTTTCTGTATTGGTAATGGGTGCATTCCATTGCTTAGGCAAACCTGTTGTTTCAGTATCAAATATTAAAAACATCTATTTATTTTGTTGTAAAATGTAAATACTAAATATAAAACTATTTAAGAATTACTATTATGAAAATGGACAATAATTATGAACAAAAAAAACAGTGCTAGAAACACTGTAAGTTTTTTAAATTCTGCGGTGTAAGTTGAAGTTTACTGGTTAGTCACAGGTAATTTATACAAAATTCCATCTGAAAAGTTAACAATGTCGGATCCCGATGCATTGTAGGCATTAAAATAAAAAGACCCTGTAATAGCACCAGTTTCATCTATATCATCAATAGAAATTAAACCATCGCTTACATAAACTATACTTCCCAGTCCGTCAAAAATTGTAGAGTATTGAGAGCCTTCTTCAAAATAAGACGCTACAGCTAATGCACCAGAACCCAAGGCATACGAACCTAAGGCAAGATTTGGTATTTGGATAGTAATGGTACCAAAACCATCAAATCCCGTAAAAGTTGTAACTCCTGAAGACTCACTAGTAACAGTAGATACAGTTGAAACCCACTCAAAATCTCCATTTTTAATAGTTTGAAAGGCAGGAATCTTTGTCTGAATATCGTCTTGACACCCAAACAATGTAACTGTAATTAAAATAAAAGTGAAAATATTTTTCAAAATAAAGATTATTTAAGATTTAGTTGAATTACTATACAACTATTATTTATACTATAAGTTCAAAAGTATAAAAAAAATAAACAAAAGATTGTATAAAGGAAAAATATAGTATATTTGCCGACTCATTAATAACCGAGGTCGAGAACCTCACAAATTAATAACTATGCCCGTAAAAATAAGATTACAAAGACACGGTAAAAAAGGAAAACCTTTTTATTGGATCGTAGCTGCAGATGCACGCTCAAAAAGAGATGGTAAATACCTTGAAAAATTAGGGACTTATAATCCAAATTTTAACCCTGCAAAAATTGAAATTAATATTGACGGTACAGTGCAATGGCTTCAAAACGGAGCACAACCTACTGACACTGCCAAGTCAATATTATCGTATAAAGGGATATTACTAAAAAATCATTTAGTTGGTGGTGTTCGCAAGGGTGCTTTAACTGAAGATCAAGCAGAAGCAAAATTCCAAGCTTGGGTTGAGGAAAAATCATCCAAAATCGATGCTAAGAAAAGTGATTTAGAAAAAGCTAAGGATGCTGAAAAAGCAAAAATATTTGAAGCTGAAAAAGCAGCTAACGAATCTCGTATTGCTGCAGCTGTTCAGGCTGAAGAAG
>JAQWYU010000037.1 GCA_029253805.1 Flavobacteriaceae bacterium
TATAACAATTCACCAATTCAGCATCAATTAAAAGAGGTTCATTACTCAATCCATAGGTTAACAGTTGTTGAGTTACTACCGTATGGGCTATATTCCAATAAATTGAATTTTTATATCCATCTGGAACTTGATTAAGCTGATCTAAAGAAAATTTATTCATGAATTTTAATAAAAGCTCTCTGTTTTGCTGTGTGATATTATAGATCCATTCCATATAATTTTTGATATAATTTAGTTCTTTATTAAGAAATGATTTTATTTGTAAAAATAATAAAATAATTTAATGAGAAAATTTTACTTCTTGGGTACTTGCTCCACATGTAAACGTATTTTAAAACAGCTAAATTTAGGACCAAAATTTGAGCTTAGAGACATAAAAAAAACTCCCATTAACTCCAACGAAATAAAGTATTTAAGGACACTTGCTGGTAGTTATGAGGTTCTATTTAGTAAACGTGCTAATTTGTATAAAAAACTAGGTCTAAAAGAAAAAAAACTAAGTGAAGAGAGTTACAAAAACTATATTTTAGAGCATTATACCTTTTTGAAAAGGCCTATACTCGTTTTAGATGAAACTATATTTATTGGCAATAATGACAAAGTCACTCAGGATGCGCTTAAAGCTCTAGAGTATGAAAAGTAACAAATTGGCTCTTATTGCGCTATTATTGGTGCAATTGTTTTATGGGGTTACTTTTACATTCGCTAATGATGTAATTGATGGGGGCTATATTCAGCCTTTTGGATTCATATTATTTCGTATATCTTCCGCAGGTATTCTATTTTGGGTTTTTAGTTTATTTACTACTTCTGAAAAAATAGAACGTGAAGATTTTCCAAAACTTATCATGGCTGCGTTTTTTGGGGTAGCTCTAAATATGTTAGCCTTTTTTAAGGGTCTTCAATTTACAACCCCTATCAATGGTTCTGTGATAATGGTAACCACTCCAATTATAGTCTTGGTTTTATCTGCATTGATTTTAAGAGAAAAGATTACAAGAATTAAGGTTTTTGGAATTTTAGCAGGATTATCCGGAGCCTTGATTTTAAGTCTTTACAATCCCTCAACTAATAGCCGTGATCATGTTTTATTAGGAAACTTTTTAGTATTGGTTAATGCAGCTTCTTACAGCTATTACTTAATTTTGATTAAAAAACTAACTAATAAATACCATCCTTTTGCATTTGTTAAATGGCTATTTTTGTTTGGCAGTTTATTTGTACTTCCTTTTGGCTTTAAAGAACTTTCAATTGTAAACTGGAATAGTTTCACTCCATATATTTGGTTTTCAACGCTATTTGTAGTGATATTCGCAACATTTGCAACCTATTTATTAAATCCACTCGCATTACAAAAACTTAGTGCCACAACAGTCAGTACCTTTGTTTATATACAGCCTGTCTTTGCTGGAATATTTGCCGTTGTAATGGGTAGCGACTCTGTAAGCACTATCAAAGTCATAGCAACCCTTTTAATATTTTTAGGTGTATATTTGGTTACTAAAAATTCAACCCAGCGATCACCTAAATGAGTTCATTTGTTACCACACTATACCCTTCTGTAGACTTAATCGATTCTATTGTGTTTGAGGAAATTAATACTAATGGAAATGTTTATTTTTCAAAATCATTTCTGAAGGCT
Source organism: Flavobacteriaceae bacterium (assembly GCA_029253805.1). GTDB lineage: Bacteria > Bacteroidota > Bacteroidia > Flavobacteriales > Flavobacteriaceae > Hel1-33-131. Next base: position 1,643 of record JAQWYU010000037.1, read on the forward strand.
TTTGAAGTTTCTAACCCACAAATAGAATTTAAATATATCTCGATTTCTGATTCCAAAAAAAAAACATCAGCACTGGTACTTATACAAGTTATTAGTTTAAATGTAGAGGGGATGTTAAAAAATATAAAAGTGGCACCTTTGTTGCGAAAAGCATTAAGCTTTTTGTTCTGCAACGAACATATAAAAATTATGTTTTGTGGTAATGTATTTTTAAGTGGAGAGCATGGAATTATCTCCGTAGATAATAATTCAAAAAATGATATTTATTATGAAATTGGCACAGCTATAGATTCTGTGGCGGCCAATACTAAATCAATGCATGCAATCTTTATTAAAGATTTTAAATTGGCATCTCTAACATATACACGACAGTTTTTAAACTTTGGTTACAGTGAAATCAAGGTAGAGCCAAACATGATTATTAAATTGAAACCAGAATGGAAAAGTTTTGAGGATTACAAAGACATCTTAAAATCAAAATACCGCATAAAAGCAAACAAGGCCGACTCAGTAAGCAG
>JAQWYU010000038.1 GCA_029253805.1 Flavobacteriaceae bacterium
ATTTTTCGAACTTCCGACTCCTTTTTTATGTGCCATTTTATTCCGATTTTATTGTTATATGATTTAGCTTAAGGCTGAAATTAAATCAGCTTTTTTCATAGCTGAAATACCCGCAACTCCTTTAGCTTTCGCTAATTCTTTTAGTTTTGCAACTGTCATTGATGAAAGTTCTATTGATTCCTCTACCTTTGGTGAAGCAGCTTTAACAGCTGGCTTAGAAACTTCTTTATTTACAACTGGCTTTGCCACCGATTTTGGAGCAACAGCTTTAGTTGGCGCCGCTTTCTTAGCACCAGAAGCAACAATGCTTTCAATTTGAATTTCAGTTAAAGACTGGCGATGGCCGTTTTTAACTCTATAACCTTTGCGTCGTTTCTTTTTAAATACGACCACTTTGTCACCCTTAAGGTGCTTTAAGACTTTCGCTCCTACTTGAGCTCCGTCTATAGCTGGGGCGCCTACAGTTACTTTGCTACCATCTGCTAAGAGAAGTACATTGTCAAAATTGACTTTTTTTCCTTCTTCAATTTGCAAACGGTTAACAAAGACTTTTTGGTCTTTTTCAACTTTGAATTGATGCCCTGCTATCTCTACAATTGCGTACATAGCGTAACGTTTTTTATTAAATTGTTTATAAACCATAATATTATGGCGGGTGCAAATATAATTCTATTATATTAATCTGCAAATAATTATGAAGGATATCATTACAAATCGTCCAGTAAAATACGCACAAATAAAAAAAGTGTTACTTTTGATGAAAATCTGTAACAAATTTTCAGGTCACACGTCTTATATATAAATTAAAATTTAAATTATGAAAAAATGCTTATGTTTACTCGCTGCTTTGCTTGGAGTAACCTCAACAATCTCTGCTCAAGAAGTTAAATTTGAAGAATACGATTTAAGCAATGGCCTGCATGTTATCTTACACAAGGAAAGTGCAGCACCCGTTGTTACAGTTGGTGTTATGTACCAGATTGGTGCCAAAGACGAGATTGAAGGAAGAACAGGGTTTGCTCACTTTTTTGAGCACTTACTTTTCGAAGGCACTCAAAACATAGAAAGAGGGAAATGGTTTGATATAGTTTCCGCCAATGGTGGGAGTAATAATGCCAACACCACGCAAGACCGCACTTACTACTATGAAACTTTTCCATCAAACAAATTAGAAATAGGACTATGGATGGAAAGTGAACGAATGCTTCATCCCAAAATTGAAAAAATTGGTGTTGACACGCAAAATGAAGTTGTTAAAGAAGAAAAGCGTCAACGTATCGACAATGCTCCATATGGTAAAATCATATACAGAACAGGCATAGACAATCATCTATTTAAGGTCCACCCATATGGACGATCTGTGATTGGATCTATGGATGATTTAGATGCTGCTGAACTAAACGAGTTCATTAGCTTTAATCAAAAATATTACAACCCCAACAACGCAGTACTTGTAGTTACTGGAGATATAGACATTTCAGAAACCAAATCGTTAATAATGGATTATTTTGGTACGATAGAAAATAATGCTGAATCAAATGTGAAATTAGATATCGTAGAGCCTGCAATTGTAGAAACTAGATATGCTACTGAATATGATACTAACATTCAAATACCAGCTTATATTTTCTCATATATCACTCCAAAGTCAGTAGAAAAAGACGCGTACACCTTAGATTATATTTCATCAATTTTAACAGGAGGTAATAGCTCAAGGATGTACAAACGCATGGTAGATAAAGACAAAGTAGCATTGCAAGTACTTGCCTTTAACCAAGCTAATCAAGATTACGGAACTTACACCATGGGAGCTATCATAAAAGGTGAACCAAATTGGGATATGTTAAAGACGACCATGGATGAAGAAATTAAAAAATTACAAACAGAACTCATTTCTGAAAAAGAGTACCAAAAACTTCAAAACCAGTTTGAAACCAATTACGTACAGGCAAACTCAAGTGTTGAAGGAATCGCTTCGTCTTTAGCTACATACCATATGCTACAAGGAGATGCAAATAGAATCAACAAACAATTAGATATTTACAGAACAATCACCAAAGAGGATATTAAGCGTGTGGCAAGTACCTACCTTAATCCTAATCAACGCGTTGAGATCAAATATTTATCAGGAACCGACCCTGCAACAGATTCTACAAAACAATAAACATACCACAGTTATGAAAAAATATATTTTACACACATTAATTGCAGTCTTAATTGGATTTTCTGCAAATGCTCAAATAGATCGATCACAAATTCCATCATCAGGTCCTACTCCTGAGGTTAACCTAAGAGATGCTAAGGAATTTAAATTAAAAAACGGGCTGACCGTTTTGGTAGCAACAGACACAAAGTTTCCAGTTGTTAGCTGGAGTCTTAACCTTAACAACCCTCCAGTATTTGAGGGAAACAAAGCAGGCGTTCAATCATTAACTGGTGCCTTATTAGGAAAAGAAACGCTAAAAAGCACAAAAGATGAATTTGCTGAAAAAGTTGATTTTCTTGGCGCATCCGTAAGCGTTAATCCAAATGGAGGCTTTGGATATTGCTTGGCAAAATACCAAGAAGATGTGTTTTCTCTATTTGCCGAAGCAGCATTTGAAACTAAGTTTACACAAGAAGAATTAGATTTTGAAAAAGAACAGCTGATTGAAGGTATAAAGTCTGGTGAAAATAGTGCTGCTGCGATTGCAGGAAATGTGAGAGGGGCAGTTTTTTATGGAAAAAAACATGCTGCTGGTGAAATAGTAACTGAAGAAACCATAAATAATGTTTCACTTGAGGATGTAAAACAGTTTTATACCGATCGATTTAAACCTTCCAACGGATATATGCTATTTACTGGAGATATTTCTGTGAAGGATGTGAAAAAATTATTAAAGAAATATTTTGGAGATCCAATAGATTACAATGAGTTTGTTTTTGGAGGTGCTATTGGAGGACCTCAGAAAGGCTGGAAGTCAGGTTCTGTTTCTATTCCAGAATATCCCTCTTTCGAAGACGTTTCTACTACAGAAATCAATTTTGTTGATGTTCCAAATGCAGTTCAAACAGAACTTGCAGTTATGAGTGTTTCTAAATTAAAAATGACAGACAAAGATTACCATGCTTGTTTAGTTGCAAACTATATTCTTGGAGGTGCTTTTGGATCTTATCTAAACATGAATCTAAGAGAAAAAAACGGTTATACCTACGGAGTAAGGTCAAGTTTAGGTACCGCCCGCTGGTACAATTCATCATTTAGAGTGACAACTAAAGTTAGAAATTCTGTAACTGATAGTGCAGTTGTTGAGATACTAAAAGAAATAAAACGTATTAAGGCTGAACCTGTAGACAATGAGTTATTGGTAAATGCAAAGGCTAAATTCTTAGGTAATTTCATCTTGCAATCAGAAGACAAAACAGTAGCTGCCAGACGCGCTTTATCGATCAAAACTAACAAACTTCCTGAAGATTTTTACAAAAACTATATTGCCAATATTGATAATGTAACAGCAGAAGACGTACAGCGAGTTTCAAAAAAATATTTTAGCGATGATAATGTACGTGTTGTGCTAGTAGGTAAAGGTTCGGATGTTGTTGAAAATTTAGAGAAAATTGAATGGAACGGTAAAAAATTACCAATAAAATTCTTTGACAAAGATGCAAACAGTGTTGAAAAACCTGTGTTTTCAAAGCCGATCCCTGCTGGAGTAACTGCATTAACAGTCATGGAAAGTTATATTACAGCAATCGGAGGACTTGAAGCTATAAACGCTGTAAGCTCTGTTAATGTTGCGGCTAATGTCAATATTGAGGGAATGCCTTTTAAACCTACAGCAACTATTAAAAAAATGTCTCCAAATATGTCTTCTATGGAAATGTCTATAGCTGGTATGGGAACAGTTATGAAACAAAAATATAATGGAACCACAGGATATTCCGAAGGGCAAGGCCAGAAAGCGCCAATGTCAGAAAATGAACTTTCAGAAAAAGCAAAAGAAAAAGGTTTATTTCCAGAAACATATTTAGACGCAAGCTCAATCTCATTAGTTAGCTTAATAACTATTGAAGGAGCAGATGTTTACAAATTGATGATTGAAGAAGATTCTTTTCGTTATTATGACGCTAACTCTGGCCTTTTGGTGAGAACTGAGAAAACAAAAGAAGCTCAAGGAAAAAAGGTAACTTCCATTGAAGATCTTTCTGACTACAGAGAAGTTAATGGAGTCCTATTTCCATATGAACAGAAAATTACATCAGGTCCGCAAATAATAGGACTGTCAGCAACTGAGGTTATTGTTAATGAAGGAGTTTCTGCAGAAGATTTCAACTAAATAAATATTTTTAAAATAAAAAAGGTCTAAGCAAATGCTTAGACCTTTTTTATTTTACTTTTTTGTTTACTAGGTAAACCCCCAATAATATAAGTAACGATGCAACCCCTTGATTTATTCCAAAAACTTCTCCGTCTAACAAGCCCCATAGTAATGCAATAAGTGGCATTAAGTAGGCAACTGAAGATGCAAATACTGGGCTAGAGATTTGAATTAATGAATTAAAAACAATTTTAGCCATTACGGTTCCAAATAATGAGAGTATTACAACACAGCCAATTGATAAATATATCGTATTGCTTAAAAAAGTCTCTGGTGTAAAAAAGTTTGAGAAACTTAATACAAGAACGGCTGGCACTAATATAGCCACAAAATTTCCAGTTGCGATTGCTAAAGGTTTAACGTCTTGAAGATAGCGTTTTATTATGTTTACACTGATAGCATACATGACCGTTGCTAAAACCACAAGTCCTGCATACAGATAATTTTGATCAGGATGAAGTCCCATGTTATTAAAAATAAGCATAGAAGCTCCTACAAAGCCAATAATCACTCCAAAAACTTGAGTTCTTGATGTAGCTATCTTAAAAACTGCCAGCCCTATTAAAACCGTATTTAATGGAACCAAAGAGTTAAGAACAGAAACAACTCCACTGTCTACCTCTGTCTCTGCAAATGCGAATAAAAAAGAAGGGAAAAAAGTGCCTATAAACCCTGTAATTACTATCCACTTCCAATGGTGAATCTCAATTGTTTTGAGAGATTTAAAGCCAATTGAAAAAATAAACAATGAGGATAGTACAGTCCTTAAACTTCCTAATTGAAAAGGGGAAAGACCCAAAAGACCTTTTTTTATTAAAATAAAAGAACTACCCCAAGTAAATGCAAGCAGAAAAAGATAAAACCACTTTTTTTGTTCAATGTTCATTTCTAATTATTTGTGGGTTACAAAATTGAGCAATTAATTAAAAAAACAATCAAATATCTTTACATTTGTTTAAAATTTAAAATA
>JAQWYU010000039.1 GCA_029253805.1 Flavobacteriaceae bacterium
GCCCTGAGGCTTCAGCAAGTAGGGTGCTTGTATTGAAATTATAAATAGCTCTTTTGGTAGTTCTCTAGCAAATGAAAATAAATCATTTTCGTCACTTCCATAGCCATGAAGCATAATTAATAACGGAGCGTTTTGTTTCAAGGTTGAATTTCTGTAAATATGATTTAATGGAAGTTTTTTATTCATTTAATAAATTTTTTTAAATACTTTTTGATATAGTTTTCCAAAAAGTGGAATTGGAATTATTTTTCCTGAGAGAGCTGAGTAAAATCCATAAATGAATAAAATTCCAAAAGCGACCCAAAATGAAAATGTAATTTGCCAATTATCAAAATAACCAATAGGATATCCTAAAGCCATAAATGATAGCCACAAACCTAAAGATTGTCTAATATGAAAATAAGCAAAGACACTTTTTTTATCTGAATTTGCAAAGTAAGCTATTAGCACTCCAATTAAATAAAAGTAGCTTATAATAGCAATGCTTTTACCAATTTTAATATCAATGTTGTTTGCCATTAAATTTTTATTGAAGAACTATTATTGGCTATGACTCCGTAAACATATCCCTTTAGTTTCGATCCTATGAAAAGTGAATTTTTTGATTTTGATAAAATATGTTTTTTTTCAAAAACATAGCTTTTTGAGGGATTGAATAAACTTAATTGGGCTTTATTCCCAATATTTATAATAGAATTAGAAATTCCAAAACGTTCTTTCCCACTAGTAAGTAATTGGATTGTTTTTTTTGTAGAAAATAATGAGTTTAGAGCCCCAAAAGCACTTTCTAGCCCAATGGTCCCATTTTTCGCAAAGTCAAACTCGATTTTTTTATATTCAATATTTATTGGATCATGATCGGATGTTACCATGTCAATTGTACCATCCATAACTCCTTCTATAAGAGCTTTATTGTCTGAGGCTAGTCTTAACGGTGGGTTAACTTTAAAGTTAGTATCAAAGTCTTTGAGTTTTTCATCCGTGTAGATTAGGTTATGGATAGCGACACTACAACTTACATTTAGTTTTTTTAATTTAGCACTGCGGATTAGATCTACAGATTTCTTTGTAGATATTGTAGGTATATGTAGTTTGCCACCTGAGTATTCCAAAATAAATAGATCACGAACTATTTGTAATTCTTCAGCAAGACTAGGAATTCCTTTGAGTCCAAGACTTGTACTGTTAATATTTTCGTTCATAACTCCATTTTTCGCTACTTTTTCTTCAAGTGGAAATGAATGTACAACTCCATCAAAATTTGAGGCATATTGCAATGCGATTTTGAGTAAATTAGGGTTTTTGATCGGCTTTTTATAGTCTCCAAATGCTATACTTCCTGCTAACTTCATGTCAAATATATCAGCTAAATCAATCCCTTTACTTTCACTAGTAAGAGCTCCAATTGGGTGAAGTTTTGTCAATGTGTCTGTAGACTTTGATATTATAAAAGAAATATCTGAGTGAGAATCAATTACTGGAAATGTATTTGAGTTTAGAGAAATATCTGTAAATCCAGAACTTGCTGCGACCTCTAATCCGTTTGAGATTGTTTCGCGTTCTTCAAAACCAGGCTCGCCAAAAGATACACTACTATCAAACCATCCATTTGAAACGTGTAGGTTTTCGAGTACTAGGACAGGATATTTATTTGGGTTTTGTAGTTTATTAGAAATTTTAGTAATGAAACCGTTTTCAACTAAAATATCTTGAGTCTTATTGTGGAAGTCACTATTTTTATCAAGAATGGTAGCTGATTTTATAAGTACGTTCATTTAAAATATTTTAAGATGAGCATTTCAAAAGCTAATAATATTAGAGCAAAAATAATAAACCATTTCCATATCCACGTTACATTCGACTCAGAATTTATGTTTTCAAGTGTTTTTTGAATTGAGCTGTTAATATTGTATTCTTTCATATCAGCCATCTTGTGATACGTTAGAAGGCTTTCCTTACGACTGTAATTATAGCTAATATTAGTTATGGTGTCATTGTTTTTTATAACAGCATAATGTCCTGGATTATTTGGTAATTTTTCTGTAATCACACGAACTTTTGAACTTAAGTTTTGTTGAAGAGGAATGAATTCTTCTTTGTTACGACTAAGTTTTAAAAGACGATTTTTTTGAAGTTCTACTTTTAGTTCGAAAGAGTTTTTTGAATCTGTAAAATAATATAAAGGAGGATTTGATAAACTAAATTTTCCGATGTTATATAGAGTTGGAACTATTAAGGGTGATTTTGTAAAGTTTGAGTTTTCAAGGTCTAAAGAGGCTGTAAAAATAAACAATGAATTAAATTG
>JAQWYU010000040.1 GCA_029253805.1 Flavobacteriaceae bacterium
AAAGCCTCCCACAAGGCTGATCTGTCTTTAGCAGACTTCACTGCAGGATTCCATTTTATGAAAGGTCCTTTTATTTCGTAGTCTGAGTCTGAAAACCACAAATGGTGCACACAAACTTCAGCAGTTATTTTTTTTTCTTTTAGAGGTTTAGTATTGGAAAATAACTCCATTTCTTTTGCAGTTGTTAAGTGAAAAACATGCAAACGAGCACCTGTTTTTTTTGCTAAAGCTATCGCCTTTGAAGATGAAATATAACAGGCTTCAGCACTTCTGATTTTTGGATGGTATTTAATCGGAATATTTTCTCCATATATTTTTAAATAGTGTTCTGTATTTTGTTTAATAGTATCTTCATCTTCGCAATGAACTGAGATTAACAAGTCTGTGCTTTCAAAAATTTTTTCTAAAACCTTAGGATTATCCACAAGCATATTGCCTGTCGAAGAGCCTAGAAAAAGCTTGAGACCTGCTACTTTTCTGCAATCGATCTTTAGAATTTCCTCTAAATTATCATTTGTTCCACCAAACATAAACGAATAATTTGCAAATGAGGTTTTTGAAGCAATCTTAAACTTATATTCTAATTTATCAATAGTAGTTGCTTGTGGGTTAGTATTTGGCATTTCGATAAAAGATGTTATTCCGCCCGAAATAGCTGCTTTTGACTCTGATTCTATTGTAGCTTTATGGGTTAAACCTGGCTCTCTAAAATGTACTTGATCATCAATTACGCCAGGAAGTAAATAACTACCTTTTGCATCAATAACAGAAATATTTGAATTCTTAATTCGTATTGAACTACCGATTTCTTTTATGTATTGACCTTCAATCATCACGTCTCCAGTAAAAATATTACCTTCATTAACAATTTGAGCATTTTTTATAAGTGTAGAATTTTTATACATTTGATTAGTTTCCTAAAATTATTTTTAACCTCATTTGTAAAACTCCAAAAATAGCTTCTCCAATAATACCTTTACTAAGTTTCGAAGCTCCTCTTATTCTGTCAGTAAAAATAATTGGAACTTCTTTAATAATGAACTTATTCCTGTAGGTTATATATTTCATTTCAATTTGAAAAGCATAACCAATAAATTTTATTTGATCTAAATTAATTTTTTCTAAAGTTTCACGCCTGTAACAAACAAATCCAGCCGTTGGATCTAGAATATTCATTCCCGTTATTAATCTAACATACAATGAAGCAGTGTAAGACAATAACACTCGAGATAAAGGCCAGTTAACAACATTAACTCCCTGAATATATCTTGATCCTATAGCCAAATCAATATTATCTTCTTTACATACTGCATAAAGAAGTTTTAAATCTTTGGGATCATGCGAAAAATCTGCGTCCATTTCAAACACAAACTCATAATCACGCTTTAAACACCATTTAAAACCCTCAACATAAGCTGTACCTAATCCATGTTTACCGTTACGCTTCAGCAAAAAGAGTCGCTCTAAGTACTTAGATTGATATAACTCTACTTTTAGTGCAGTTTCGTCAGGGGAATTGTCATCAACCACTAGAATGTGCACTTCATGAGACTGATCAAAAACAGCATCTATGATAGCTTCGATATTCTCGATTTCATTATAGGTTGGTATAATGACGATTGCATCTTGCATTGGAGATAAATTTTAACAAAAGTAAGATATTTTTAGCGGACTCATTTTATAAATTTTCTTCATAACTTTGAGACATGATTAGAGAAGTTCTATTTAACGACTGGTACACGGCAATTATAATAGCTAGTCTTATTATTATTGTAAGCGCCAAAATTTTGAGCCCTAATCGTTTTCGGGAATTAATAAACAACTCCAACTACTTGAGAATTTACATTAAAGACCATAAGTTTTTTAACCCATTTGACACATTATTGTTTATAAACTTTTGTATGAACGCTGTACTGATAATTTCTCTCTTCTACTCCACCCTAAACAAATTTAACTTTAAGTTATATGATTTCATTACACTTTCAGGTTTATTGGGTCTGGGAGTGACTGGTAAATTATTAATCGAATTTATAATAGGCTATATTTTTAAAATTAAGGACATCTCTTTCAGACACATATTCCAGCAAATAAGTACCCTCAATATTTTGGGTATAATTCTACTTCCTTTCAATGCTCTATCTCTTTTTAGCTTCCCAAAAAAACTTTTATTATTTGGAGTTATTTTGTTAATTTCATGTTTAATTATCCTCTATGGGTTACTAAAGTCAATTAAAACCAATCAAAAATTACTTATCAATAATTTCTTCTATTTTATTTTGTATCTTTGCACACTCGAAATTGGACCTTACGTGATTTTATTTAAACTATTTACGTACGATATAAATTAACACTGTAGAGTAATTGATCTATGAAAATAAAAACCATTTTGGTTTCTCAACCAGAACCTAAAATAGAAAACTCTCCATACTTTGATCTTGAAGCAAAGCAAAAAGTTAAGATTGATTTCCGCTCATTTATTCATGTTGAAGGTGTGACTGCTAAAGAAATTAGACTTCAGAAAGTAGACTTCTCAATATACTCTGCTGTTATCCTTACAAGTAGAAATGCGGTAGACCATTTTTTTAGAATTGCTAAAGAAATGCGCTTCAAAGTTCCTGATAGCATGAAATATTTCTGCCAATCAGAACCAGTCGCATTATACCTGCAGAACTATGTGATCTATCGAAAACGTAAGATATATGTAGGCAAACGTAATTTTGTAGATTTATGTCCATTAATTAAGAAATATAAAAATGAAAAGTTTTTATTGCCTTCTTCAGACAAAATCAAACCTTTAA
>JAQWYU010000041.1 GCA_029253805.1 Flavobacteriaceae bacterium
ATTATATAAAAAGGGCAGCTCCAAAAGAACTGGCTTTTGTTGCTTTACAAAAAGTATTAGCAAATGATATTGAAAGCAAAAGATGGAGTTCTGCTTTAAAAACTTTAAAAAAACTTAAACCTTATTTCAAAGGCTTAGAAAAAGTAGAAAACTTGGAAGCTATTTTGTCATCTGAATATGATCGTAGTATTCGAGCGGTTAATTTATCTTCAATTAATACACTCGGAGATGAGTATCAACCAGTAATTTCTGCTAATAATCAAATTCTTTATTTCTGTGGAAATAATCGTAACGATAATATAGGTATGGAAGATGTCTTTAGTTCGGATGCTTATGATGATTCATGGAGTAGCGCTTCACTTCAACAAACATTATCTTCGTCACAAAAAAATGATGCGATCATGGCTGTAAGTGCCGACGGAAATACCGTAATCTCTTTTCAGGACGGCAAGTTAGGGACCATTAAAAAAACTAAAAACGGATGGTCACAAATCAAAGATCTTCCAATGTCAATAAATACAGGTACTTGGAATGGAGACGCCATGATTAGTAGCGATAACTCTACCATAATTTTTTCTTCAACACGAGAAATTGGCTATAATCACAGTAATTACAAAGAATATCATGCTTCAGCGAATAAGTATCCTTTAGATTTATTCGCAGTTCAAAAGAATAATTCTGGCGAATGGGGAATTCCACTAAATATGGGTGAAGTAATTAACACACCTTTTTCAGAGCGTAGCCCATTTTTACATCCCGACATGAAAACTATTTATTTTAGTTCTGACGGTCATGGTGGATTGGGAAATTATGATGTCTACAAAAGTACAAGGCAAGGCGAAGATTGCTGGGATTGTTGGTCTGAACCAATAAACATGGGTAAGGAAATTAATACAATTGATGACGACTGGGGATATAAGATATCCACTGACGGAAATAATGCATATTTTGCCAAAAAAGTCAAGGGTGAGAAGCATACGGACTTATACACACTTAATATACCATATTATCTTCGTCCTGGATATGTTGCAACCATTTCTGGTAAAATTGAAGGTCTTGAAAATCAAATTATTCCAGCAGAAATTGTATGGGAAGATTTAGAAACTCAGACTCAAATTGGAAGATCTCAAACTAACCCAGAAACAGGGGAGTACTTCATTGTTTTACCTATGGGTAAAATTTATGGTTTTTATATAGAAAAAGAGGACTTCTTTCCGTTTTCTAGTAGTTTAGATTTAAGAGAGGAAACAGTAGCTATAGATGTAGAAAAAAACATAAAAATTATTTCTTTTGAACAAATGATAGACAACCAAATACCAGTCCCTATATCAAATCTATTTTTCAGTACGGGTAGTAGTCGTTTACAAAGACTGTCATTCGCTGAACTTGATCGGCTATTTGATATTTTAAAAAAAACTCCTTTAAGGGTGGAAATTACTGGACACACAGATAATATAGGAAGTGAAGAAATTAATTTAGACTTATCTCAAAAAAGAGCGGACCAAGTAAAAAAATATTTAGTGAAAAAAGGTTGCAATCCTGAACGAATTGAAACTGTAGGCAAAGGTGCTCTGGAGCCCATTTCAGATAACGAATCAAATGAAGGGAGGCAAAAAAACCGAAGAGTAACGATTCGTTTTGTTGAAAAAATATCAGAATAATACAAGTCCTAGATAGGGCCTACCTGACGACCATTTTTTAGATGAGTATTGATATTAAAAACTATGTCTAACTTCAAAAACTATACACTATGATGAAAAGACTACTATTACTTTTAATAACTTTTTATTGTTTAACAGCTTGTGGAACAACTAAAAATAGTGTAACAACTAAAAAGGAGGAGAAAAAGAATTTAATTTTGCCACCTGATGTAAATTCTAACAAGTACTCAAAAAAAAGAAATCATAACTAGAACATAGCTGTCAGCTTTAGAAAGCTCAATAAAAATAAATTTTGTAAATTAACATTATGAAAAATATAGATGTAGCATATTTAAGAAAAAAAATAAATAAAAAGATTAATAGAGCTAAGAAACAAGGAAATGAAAATAAAGTATGGTGGAGAAAAATGAAGTTTGATAAATTAACCAGTAAATTGAAAGACTCAGAAGCCTTTAATAAAAAATCTAAAACATAGTCATATCAACTTCTTTTAACTCAGCAACTTCCAAATTTCATAAGTTTGTTATATCAACATTTCTTAATTTCTAA
>JAQWYU010000042.1 GCA_029253805.1 Flavobacteriaceae bacterium
CTAGAAATCGGCAGTTAAGCTCAAGTTAACCTTGGAGTTTGAGAATTTAAATGTTTGTCCTTCAGTCTGACCATTTGCTATATTAAATTTTAGTAATCCTGTTTTTGTTATTAGTCCAACACCAAATCCAATTCCAAATATCTTTTGTAAACTTTCAGTATTTGTTTCGAAATAGCCTGCATCAATTATTGAATGTATATATAAGGACTGACTCAGTATTAGTCGATATTCTGAATTTATTAATCCGTATGCTCTTGCATTAATGCTGTTTTCTTCAAAACCACGTATGGTTTTAATTCCTCCAAACCTTAAAAGCTCATTATTTAAATAGTACTTTGATAATAGTCCCTGTGACTCAATACCTGCGTAAATACTATTTGATGCATTGATATTAAATATATGATTAGCTCTAATAGAATAATTATTTTGATTTTCATCTCTAGAGGAAGTTTTTCGTTTTGCTCTTGATAAACGAATTTCAATTAGACTCTTAATTGGAAATAATAAATTTTGAGGAGTGCGATCCATAAAGTTATAATGCATCTCAATAGCTTTTGTTTCGTAATCAATGACTTCATTGGATTGGTCAGATTCTAATGAGTTCGACCTTGAAACCTTAAATCCCATATGTAATCGATGTTTAGCTTTAAGCTGATAAAATAGGTTGACAGATTGTTCATTTGTTGTGAATGTACTATCTCTTTTAAAAATATTTAAATTCAATTCACTTCCAATTGGAGATCCTAACAGGTATGGAAGTGTTAGTTTAATGTCAAACGTTTTTAAATTATTTTCGTCATTTCTGTAATTTAACACAAACGATTCACCATAATTCAAGTTGTTTATTAGCTTTAGTAGTAAATATCCATTTACTTTTAAACCTCCAGAATTTTCTTTAGAACTAAACCCTAAAAACCCATCAAATCGATTGCTTTTGTTTTTAGACATATTTAGGTACAGGTTTGTAGAGTCTTTGGTAAATAGTACTTCTGCTGGTCTAATTTGTTCTGCAAAGACAAGTTGATCCAATGATTTTGTTTTATTTTGAATTTCTTCTAAATTAAATGGATCATTTTTTTTGATTTTTAGAAAGTAATTAATAAAAGATTTTGGAAAATCATCGTATCCCTTTATTTCAATTGAATTAATCATTCTAGCCTGTTTGGATACGATTTTTAGATTTGCTTTAAGTTGATTATTTCCAAGGGGAACTATGGCGTCCATTGAAACAGAAGCAAAAGGATATCCTGAGTTGCTTAACGCTTTTGTAAGCTTGTTCATTAAACCTTCAACTTTATCGAACTTTAATCTATAGTAAAAAAGAGAGTCGTAAGTTTGTTTGGGTGTAATTCCAATCAGCTCGAAGATGTCTTTGTTGGCATACAAATTAATTAACTCGTATTTATCTCCGAGCTTTATTTGCACTGATGTAATTGAGTTTAACTTACTTACTTTTTCTACTTTTAATTCAATATACCCCAAATTATATATTGTTTTTTTAAAGCTTTGGATTTCCTGTTCCAGTAAATCATAGGATTCAAACGATTCTATGTAACCGATTGATTCTACAAGATTATTTTCTTTATAATTACTGCTTTCAATTTTAAGCTTGAGGGTTTGCGCTTCAGCGTTGTTAAAAAAAGCTAAAACAACCAAAACACTTAGAAAGAGTTTTATTTGCATCAAAACAATTTTAGTTTAGTGTAAAACTAACGTAAAAAGCTTTTAAAATATTTGATAATAAAAAAAATCAATAATAATTTAAAAATATAGGTTTATGATTTGAATAGTTCATTTTAATGTTTACATTTGCAGCCCTCTAAGAAGAGGGATTTAAATAAACAGTATATATAATATGCCAACAATTTCACAACTAGTAAGAAAAGGAAGAGCCAAAATAACTAAGAAGAGTAAATCGGCTGCTTTAGATTCTTGTCCTCAGCGTCGCGGTGTTTGTACACGTGTATACACGACGACTCCTAAGAAACCAAACTCCGCAATGCGTAAAGTTGCAAGAGTTAGGTTGACAAACGGAAACGAAGTAAATGCATACATCGGCGGAGAAGGGCACAATCTACAAGAGCACTCGATAGTATTAGTTAGAGGTGGAAGGGTAAAAGATTTACCAGGAGTTAGATACCACATTGTGCGTGGAGCTTTAGACACCGCTGGTGTTTCGGGTCGTACGCAACGTAGATCTAAGTATGGTGCCAAACGCCCTAAGAAATAATTATTTTAATTAAGAAGAGATGAGAAAAAAACAAGCAAAAAAAAGACCTCTGTTGCCGGATCCGAAATTTAATGATCAATTAGTAACACGTTTTGTTAATATGATGATGTGGGATGGGAAGAAGTCTACTGCATTTAGAATTTTTTATGATGCAATCGAAATTGTTGATGAAAAGAAAACTGACGAAGAAAAAACAGCGTTAGAAACTTGGAAGGATGCCCTTTCAAACGTTATGCCTCATGTTGAAGTTCGTAGTCGTCGTGTTGGTGGTGCCACATTCCAAATTCCAATGCAAATACGACCAGATCGTAAAATATCGACTGCCATGAAATGGTTAATTAGCTTTGCAAGAAAACGCAATGAAAAATCTATGGCTTTAAAGCTAGCATCTGAAATCCTAGCTGCGGCTAAAGAAGAAGGAGCGGCTGTAAAAAAACGTACAGACACTCACAAAATGGCTGAAGCGAATAAAGCATTCTCACACTTTAGATTTTAATTAGAAATGGCAAGAAATTTAAAATTTACAAGAAATATTGGTATTGCCGCTCATATTGATGCAGGTAAAACCACTACAACTGAGCGTATTTTGTATTACACTGGTGTATCTCACAAAATTGGTGAGGTTCACGATGGTGCTGCTACAATGGATTGGATGGAGCAAGAGCAAGAAAGAGGTATAACTATCACTTCTGCTGCAACTACATGTGAATGGCAGTTCCCAACTGAAAACGGAAAGAAAACACAAGATTCAAAGGATTACCATTTTAATATCATAGACACACCTGGACATGTTGATTTCACGGTTGAAGTAAACCGATCTCTTCGCGTATTAGATGGTCTAGTATTCTTATTTAGTGCAGTTGATGGCGTCGAGCCACAATCTGAGACTAACTGGAGGTTAGCTGACAATTATAAAGTACCCCGTATTGGATTCGTCAATAAAATGGACCGTCAAGGTTCTGACTTTATGATGGTTTGTGGCCAAGTAAAAGAAATGTTAGGCTCTAATGCAGTGCCTATTGTTTTAAATATTGGTGACGAAGAAGATTTCAAAGGTGTTATTGATTTAGTAAAAAACCGTGCTATTATATGGCATGATGACACTCAAGGTGCAACATTTGATGTTGTTGACATCCCTGAGGATATGAAAGAAGAAGCTCGTAAGTACCGTGCGCTTTTAATTGAAGAAGTTGCAAGTTATGATGAGAATCTTTTAGAAAAATTCATGGAAGATGAAGATTCTATTACAGAGCAAGAAGTGCACGCTGCACTTAGAGCTGCTGTAATGGATATGGCCATTATTCCTATGGTTTGTGGTTCAGCCTTTAAAAACAAAGGGGTGCAGTTTCTCTTAGATGCTGTATGTCGTTACCTACCTTCTCCTATGGATAAGGAAGGAATTGTTGGGATGAACCCGGACACAGAAAAAGAAGAACTTCGCAAGCCAAGTGTAAAGGAGCCTTTCGCTGCATTGGCTTTTAAAATTGCTACAGATCCTTTTGTAGGTCGTTT
>JAQWYU010000043.1 GCA_029253805.1 Flavobacteriaceae bacterium
TCTTTGAATACTCAATAAACAACGTATTTTTGCAAAAATCATCTATTATCTACTATGCTTTCTATTACAGAACAAGAAGAACGAAAAACTGGAAAAGAGTTATATAGCTACCAAAAAGGAGCAATCCAAAAAATATTTCAATGTTTTGAAACTGCTCCAGTCGATTACCACCTATTGTACCAGTTACCAACAGGTGGTGGAAAAACAGTTATATTTTCTGAAATTGTTAGCCAGTATCTAAGGACACACAAAAAGAAAGTTTTAGTGATGACTCATAGAATAGAGTTATGCAAACAAACTTCTTTAGTATTAACAGAATTTGGTGTTCAAAATAAAGTAATAGACAGTAAAGCAAATTTAGAAGATCAGTCTAAATTTGAGTGTTTCGTTGCAATGGTAGAAACTCTAAATAACAGGTTGAAAGATGATAAATTAGATATTTCTGATATAGGTCTTGTTATAATTGACGAAGCTCATTATAATTCTTTTACAAAGTTATTTAAGTTTTTTGAAAAATCTTTTATTTTAGGGGTAACTGCGACCCCATTGAGCTCTAATATTGAACTTCCAATGACAGATAATTACAATGAATTAATTGTAGGGGAAAGTATTGAGTCTTTGATAGATAATGAGTTTTTAGCACAAGCAAATATGTATTCTTATAATGTAGGATTAACATCATTAGTTGTTGGTGCTAATGGAGACTATACTGTCAAATCTTCAGAAGACTTGTACACAAATAATGAAATGCTTTCTAAATTAATGGAGGCTTACAAAGAGCGTTGTGACGGCAAGAAAACTCTTATTTTTAATAATGGAATAAATACCTCACTATTTGTTTATGATTTATTTAGATCTGCAGGTTATCAAGTTGCACACTTAGATAATACAGCCTCCAAAAAAGAGCGTACACAGATTTTAGATTGGTTTAAAAAAACGCCTAATGCTATTTTAACCTCTGTTAGCATATTAACAACAGGATTTGATGAGCCCACAGTAGAATCTATCATACTTAATCGTGCAACCAAATCTTTAACGTTATATTATCAAATGATAGGAAGAGGTTCTCGTATTCTTAAAGACAAAAACTCATTTGATGTTATAGATTTAGGAAATAATTTTCATCGTTTTGGACCTTGGGGAAGTACAAATTTAGATTGGCAGCGTATTTTTAAATATCCTAATTACTATTTAGATGGTGTTTTAAGTGACGAAGACCTTGAAAGTAATTTCATTTATCAAATGCCTGATAACATAAGATCTTCTTTTAAAAACTCTAAAGATGTTTATTTTGACATAAA
Organism: Flavobacteriaceae bacterium; assembly: GCA_029253805.1. GTDB lineage: Bacteria > Bacteroidota > Bacteroidia > Flavobacteriales > Flavobacteriaceae > Hel1-33-131. Next base: position 1,302 of record JAQWYU010000043.1, read on the forward strand.
CAAAACATATATTAAATCCATAAGAAATGGAGAGTCTTCAAAAGTTGTATTGATGCGTTCAATTGAACAACATGCTATAATATGTATCGAAAATAGTGAAGATGTTTATGATGCGTTAGGGCTCGTCAAATTACTTACTGATGATATTGATTTCAGAATCCTACGTTATTCAAAATGTATTAGTAAGAGTACGCATAATTTTTTAACTTGGCTTAAAGATGATTATAAGAAAAAACTTCGAGCCTATTTAAGAACTAATTTTGATAAAGTACTTGATGAACTCGAAAAACATTAAAAATTATATGAACCACGCACTTATTTTATCGCTACTTATGACTATGTTTCAAACTACTTCACTTATATTTAAATTTGAACCAGGAGTATCTACCAATGGCTGGAGAGTTGTTGATGATCGTGTAATGGGGGGAAGATCTCAAGGAAATTTTAATATTAATTCGGAAGGTTTAGGAGTATTTAAAGGCTACGTTACTACTGAAAATAATGGTGGCTTTTCATCGCTTAGATATAATTTTGACGGCCTTAAGACCGCTGGATTTAGATCTGTTATATTAAAGTTGAAAGGAGATGGGAAATCTTACCAGTTTAGATTAAAAGGGTCTGATAAACAGCGCCATTCCTACGTTTATTTATTTACAACCTCAGGCAAATTACAAGAAATTAGTATTCCCCTTAAAGATTTTGTTCCTAGCTTTAGAGGATATACACTAGATATTCCAAACTTTAATTCGGACAAAATTGAAGAAATTGCTTTTTTAATTGGAAATAAAATAAAGGAAGACTTTCGTCTAGAAATAGAAAGTATTTCATTGAAGTAATAGCGATTAAATTGCATTAAAAAAAATACTATTATTTATTTAATTTTAGGATTTTTTTCAAGATCTGTACTATTTATTAATAATTATCTTGTACGTTTTTGTGTTTTTGTTATAAGATACTTTTAGAAAATATATTCCATTATAAAGCGTATATGTTTCGATGATACTTAACGTACTTCCTTGTAAAATTGTGCTCTCCAATACAAGTTGACCAATCTCATTAATAAGTTCAAGTTTTAGGTTATTTTCAAGTAAATTAGATTGTATAGCTATAAAGTCTTGACTTGGGTTTGGATAAATAACAAGGTTTAGTGAAGAAAAATCAAACGTATTTATTGTTAATGATGAATCATAATTAGTTGTAGTTTCATTAATGGTATCCACACTGGTCCCTACAACATTTCCATAAAATATTGGCCCTACAGCGTAGGGATAAGCAGAATTATGATTTTCATCTACAGTAGTATAATAGGCGTAAGTTCCTGATGGATATTCTGGAGTAACGGCAAACCGGCCGTTGTGTGAATCCAAATAATCAGAGCCTGAATTTGATATAAACTCATAATCTTCCCTAAAATATCCTAAATCCATTACTTCTTGGTTTCCTGCATTTGGTCCGTTTGGAATGGTATAAATTTGACCAACATTTGGTCCATTAGTCCTTGTATTAATATTCCTCAATGAATATCCGGATTTCATCCGTACAATACCTCCAGAACCGTCAATATTAGCATATGCATAGGCTCCATAAATTGGGAAACCATCATATGCAAAACCAATTAAGGGTGAATGGGAATTTATATCTATTACATACAAACCATCTGCAGGATAAGAATCACATATATTAGAAACTACTAATAGGTCCAAATCAAAAGCACTAGGGTTTTGATGATGATGATAGTTACCCATTGCTGGGTGAGCTTTAGCACAATCAAAGCCACCCATTTCTGCTGGAATTGCATCTCTATTCCAGCTTTGAGTTGCCTGTGGTCCTCCTGGGCAAGGGGGATTTCCGGGACCACCACAAAGAGCGTTTGTTGAATTATCCCATGCCACTCCATCTCTGTAGTCAAACAAAGAAACTCCATTTATAAAAACTCCAATATTTCCTCCAAAAGTAGATGTAGAATTTCCGGTATTCTGTGTTGGGTTCAAAGGAAGTTTGTAGATCGCATTTTGATCTTCAGCCAGTGATGGATTACCATCTGTAAACGGCCCAGTTATATACGATGGTATTCCAGTTGCTGATACATATACCCAGTTTGTGGAATAATCGACATTCTGGACATTAGCAAGTACATTATCAATAATTGGTGTTGAATTTCCCTGTACATAATGCCGCCCCGTAATCCCACTATGATTTTGAATCCATTGAGTAATTATAGGATTCGATTGTGCAATTGAAATCGTAGTTAATGAAACAAAGGCGATTAAGTTGAATATTTTATTTTTCATATTATTATATTTTAGTTTAAAATGGATATGAAAATCTATCATTAAATAAGAATTCATAATCTGTCAGAGTTCTTAAAAACACTAATAAGTCGACTTCTTCTTTGTGAGATAAATTTAGGTTACTATTTAATTCTTTAGCAAGAGTTTTACTATGTACTATTCCTAATTTGTAATGCGAAATAACTTCTTTTAAAGATTCAAACCGTCCGTCGTGCATGTATGGAGGTGTAAATTGAATATTTCGAAGCGTTGGAACTTTGAACTTTAGAGAATCTTCCGATTTATTTGTAATCTGCATTCGCCCATAATCATTTAAAAAAGGGTCTACTACTAGTCCGTTGTTACGAAACTCATTGTTAGTAAACAATGGTTCAGTATGACATGAAGCACAATTTTCCCTAAAAATTTTTAACCCATTTTTTTCCTGTTGTGTAAACAGGTCTCCGCCCTTATCAATAATGTACTTATCATATTTAGAATTGTATGAATTTAACATGACTGTAAATTGAGTCAATGCTAATAAAGTTTTTTGACCTGTCACTAAGCTATCTTTGTACGAATTAAAATAAAGTGCCTTATATTTTTTAGAAGCATTCAGCTTAGCGACTACTTCGTTTAAAGAAGACCCCATCTCATTTTCACTAGAAATAGGAGCAAGTGCTTGTAATTCAATATGGTTAACGCCACCATCCCACATAAATGATGAATTCCAAGCTAAATTCATTAAGGCTAAAGAATTTCTTTTTCCTATTATTCCCCCAATCCCATGGCTTAATTCATGATCTGTGTGAGTAAAACTGTTAGCTTGTAAGTGACATGAAGCACAGGAAATAGTTTGGTCTTTAGAAAGTATAGGATCATAAAATAGTTGACGCCCAAGTTGAAACTCATTTTCAGACATACTTAGTTTTGAAAATTGATAGAGCGGTTTAGGCCAATATTTGGGATAATTAAATATTAGAGTTTTGTTTTTGATTACAATAAAACTGCTACATATAGTAACCAGAACAAAACAAAGACCATATATAATATTTTTATTCAAAATACAGTAAAGGCATTATAAAATACTGTAGCAAGCTGATCAGCATTTGATCCAGGAATTAAAACTTGATTTTCTTTGGATAATTTAGTGAACTCAAAAAACTTCTCAAGATTTAAATTAAGCTCCAGGTTTTGTTTATTTAAATTAATAGTGAAATTTCTTAGTGTATTATGTGGATTTTGGTAGCCTCCAATATGAAACTGAAATTTATTTTTTCGAGTCATGCAGCTTGGACTAATCCCTTCAATTTTAAAATTAATATAACCACTTTGCCAAGACCAATACATTCCATTTGAAGGGTCGAGAGCTCCTGAATGCGCTCCAGTAGTGTTCATTTTATTATTAACTCCAAGTTCAAAATATAATTTATCATTATTATCAAAATGTGGTAGTTTAAGACTAAATTTTAATGTTTCGGGTTTAAAAATATCTATTAAGTAACTACTGTTTTCTAGTACTTTGATTTCTCCATTATTTGAAATTAATTTAAAGTTAGTTAGATAAAACTTTGTTTTGGTGAACTGTATTGAATCCTTAGTTGATGTGACATACCAATCTGTTTCTAAGATAGATTTATTGTTGAATCGGGGAGTGATTATTATTTCTAGATTTGATGAAGAAAAGCTAACAAATGTAAATCCTAAAAATACAGATATAAGAATAGGTATAAAGTTATATTTCATGAAATAATTAATTTTTTAAAAAAAATAAGCCATTGTTTTGACTTCTAGGACAGAAAAAAGTTTAATTTTAAAAGTTTTACTGCAATTAATTAGACGTTTTTACTCTGTAAATCAAAAATAACTCGTTTTATCTATTGTGTATTGAAAAAATGGTCGCAAATTTGTGAAAATTATTATTAAAATTAAATTAAACTATTATGGGTAAAGGAACAGTAAAATTTTTCAATGAATCAAAAGGTTTTGGATTTATAACTGAAGAAGGAGTTGAAAAAGATCACTTTGTGCACATTTCAGGATTAGTAGACGAAATTCGCGAAGGCGATGTAGTTGAATTCGATCTTAA
>JAQWYU010000044.1 GCA_029253805.1 Flavobacteriaceae bacterium
AATGATTTTGGAGTAGCTTTCAATTGGAAAGAGAGTACTATTTTTTCGAAAAACAAAATTCAGTTAGTATTTAAAAATACTGGATTACTTCTTTCAAGGCAACAATTATTTACTTTTAAATCTGAAATTGAATACGTTGCAATTAACAGATTTAATTGTAGTGAAAAATCTAAAAATTTAACACCGTCTCCATGCGAATATATTAGTTTTGCTATGTCTAATTCTGAGCTCAATGGATTGATGGATTTATTAAATGGAGTATGCTTTAATATTCAACTTTCGGATATGTTAGAAAAAATTATTTAAAATAATTCTAAATAAGCTTGTTTACTTTAAGTTTTGGTGTTAAATTTGCCAAAAATATATATCACTATTTAAAACAAGTCTAAATAAAAATTAAATACCAATACTATGAAAATTTATTACAATTCAATTAAACTAATAGTTGCTTCTATGTTAATTGCAACAAACTTTTCCTGTTCTTCAGATGATGATCAAGAAGTTATCCCCGTTCCAAATCAAGTTACAGCACCTGATACTTACACATTTGAAAGACTAGGAGAAACTACAGTTAGTTTTACAGGTCAAACAACACGATTAAAAATGGCAGCTTCACTATTCAATAAGCTTAATGATGAGAATGTAAATAGCGCTTCACTTCTTCAAATGTTTGATGATGGAACTGGTTTTACAGCTGATAGTGGCGCTTCTGCAGAAGAAATTGCTTCTATTGAAGCTTTAAATAACTCTGGCAAAAAATTAGCTAATAAAACTGCTGCCTACGGTGATGCATCTGTACAACCCAAAATTGCAGGTTTTTTAAGCGAATACGCTAATGATGTATCCACAAGCTTTGTTGTTGATGCTTCTCCTGGAGTAGCTGGAACTTATGTTACTTCTTCAAGAACTGTTCGAGTTAACGGTAAAGGGATGGAGCTTAATCAAGTTTTCGCGAAGTCACTTATAGGTGCTTTAGTGATGGATCAAGTTGCTTATGGATATTTAAGCAGTGTCAAAATTGGAGACGATGTTGACAATGATACTTCAGCTTTAGGAGCTGGAGAATATACAACTATGGAACATCATTTTGATGAAGGTTTTGGATATGTTTACGGACAAGAGTCTGATGTAACTACTGCTTCATCTCCTCAGGGCAACGGTATTCTATTTAACAAATATCTCAAAAAAGTTAATGAGTCTGAGGAGCCTGGTCTGGCTACAGAAATTTACGATGCATTTAAACTCGGAAGAGCTGCCATAGTAGCAAGTAACTCAATTGTAAGAGATGAGCAGGCTGAGATTGTTAAAACCAAGATGTCTAGAGTAATACTTCACAAAGCAGCTCATTATCTTAGAGGTGCTGCTGAGGCTAAAGCCGAAGCTGAAGTAGATTATTCTGATTATTTTCACGGACTTTCAGAAGGATATGGATTTATTTTAAGCCTTCAATTTACATATGACTCTGACGGATTGAATTATTTTTCTCATTCAGAAGTTGAAGCAATGTTAGCGGCACTTGAAACAGGAAATGGATTTTGGGATAGAACCCCATCTGAGTTAAATGAAATGGCTGCTCAAATTGAAGCTAAATTATAAAGTATTTTTAAATAGATATTTTAACTCAATTATAAGAAATAATTTTTCATTTCTTATATCCATTTACACTACTTTTGCATGGGGGATTTGATTAGTCATCTCCCTCATGTATTTTAATTTATAATTATGAACATTAAAAACACTTCCTACTTTTTTCTATTAATAGTCTTTTTAATGGCTTTTTCTTGTTCTGATTCAACAGATTCTAATGAAAATGTCATTGATAATTTCGATCGTAAAATAATATTAGAAAATGTGACAGATAATATTATTTTACCAGCATTTAATGATTTTAATCCTAGAGTAGCTCAGCTAAAGGAAAGTATTGACCAATTCTCAATTTCACCTACTTTACCTAACTTAGAAACAGTGCAAGAGCTATGGTTTGAATCTTATAAATCTTGGCAACACCTAGAAATGTTTAACATTGCGAAAGCTGAAGAGTTATATTTTTTACAAAAAATGAATACTTATCCAGCAAGTGTTTCTAGAATCGAAAATAACATAAATACAAATATTTATGATCTCGAGTCAAACAATAACAACTGGTCTGCTCAAGGTTTTCCTGCTTTGGATTATCTTTTGTTTGGATTAGCTGATACAAATTTTGACACCCTCATTTTTTACCAGAATAATGAAAATTTAGCTTATTTAAACTACTTAAAAGCTGTAGTGTCTCAAATGTTACAAATCACAAATATGGTTCATCAGGACTGGATTTTAATAAGGGATATTTTTGTAAGCTCATCTGAAAATTCAGCTACATCAAGCTTGAATATGCTTACCAACGACTTCATCTATTATTTTGAAAAGGGTTTGAGAACCAATAAGTTTGGTATTCCAGCTGGCGTCTTTTCAGGTAACAATACACGACCGGCAAATGTTGAGGCGTATTATAATTCAACAATATCTAAGATTTTATCCCTAGAGGCTCTTGGAGCTGTCGAAGATTTTTTCTCAGGTAAATCATACAATACTGCATCAACAGGTGAATCTTTGAAAAGTTATATAAATTATATGACTGATAATACTACACTAAGTTCTACGATTCAAATGAAATTTAGCGATTCAAAACAGTTAATTAATTCACTAGATGATAATTTTTCCAACCAAATCGCAACAGATAACGACTCTATGATTGATGTTTTTAATAAACTTCAAGAAGGTGTTGTATTACTAAAAACAGATATGTTGTCTGTTTTAAGTATTTCAGTTGATTATATTGATGCTGACGGTGATTAAATAACAGCATATTTAAGTAACAATTTTTACATTTCAAGGTTCTCTTTTTGTACATATGAGAGCCTTTTTTTAATATGAAAGACTCTACAGCCAATTATTTTAACAAACACACTAGCGCTGCCCCATTGGCAGTATTTAGGATGTTTTTTGGTTTTTTGATGCTTATTAGTATTATTCGTTTTTGGTCAAAAGGTTGGATTCACTCGCTGTACATTGAACCTATTTTCCACTTTTCATACTACGGATTTGAATCGGTAAAGCCGCTTGGTTTGTATACCTATGCTTTATTTATTATTTGTGCTATTTCATCATTTTTTGTTGCAATTGGATATAAATACCGTTTATCAGTACTAATTTTCTTTTTAAGCTTTACTTATATTGAGTTAATGGATAAAACAACCTATTTAAACCATTACTATTTTGTTTCTGTAGTGAGTTTTATAATGCTATTTGTTCCATGTAATGCAATGTTTTCTTATGATGCGATATCTGCCCAAAAATCATACAAAACAGTTCCAAAATGGACGGTTGATACTTTAAAGTTAATGTTAGGAATTGTATATTTTTATGCAGGTGTAACAAAAATAAATTCCGATTGGTTATTAAATGCCATGCCTTTAAAGCTATGGTTAAAATCCAAGTACGATTTACCATTCATTGGCCAAACATTAATGCAACAAGAGTGGTTTCACTTTTTCATGAGTTGGGGAGGTATGTTTTATGATATTAGTATTCCTTTTTTATTACTCTTTAGAAAAACTCGATCTTTTGCTTTTGTTTTGGTTGTTGCCTTTCATATCACCACTCGAATTCTTTTTCCAATAGGCATGTTTCCATACATCATGATATTATCAACAATAATATTTTTCGATGCTAAAGTTCACCATAAAATACTTCATTTTACGATCAAAATCCTTGAGTTTTTTAAAATGAAAACCAATAACGTAAAATTATCTTTAAGCCAAGTAAATCATTATAAAGTTTGGGGTACATCTCGATTGATTATTGTTGTTTTTATGACATTACAAATAATTATTCCTTTAAGATCTCTACTTTATCCTGGTGAGCTTTTTTGGAATGAACAAGGGTATAGATTTTCTTGGCGTGTGATGTTGATGGAGAAAAAGGGTAGTTCAATTTTTAAAATTGTAAATTCAGAAGCTGATTCTTTTTTCTATGTAAACAATGATGATTTTCTAACGCCTGTTCAGCAGAAGCAAATGAGTTTTCAACCCGATATGATATTAGAATATGGACAATATCTAGGCGATTATTTCAAAAGTCAAGGCCATGAAAATGTAGCCGTTTTTGTTGAAAGTTATGTATCTTTGAATGGTCGGTTAAGTCAGCAATTTATCGATCCTTCAGCAAATTTGATGGAGCTTAAAGACTCTTTTAAACACAAATTTTGGATTAAACCACTAAATGATGAAATTAAAGGTTTTTAAACTTCTTATTTTTTTAATTTTTATTCCGTTTTTTTCATTTACACAAGTAAATGTTTTTGGGGAGGTATTTGATAATACTACTAAAATCGGTTTAGAATCTGTAGAAATTTATAATGAGTTTGGTGATTTATTAGCTGTTACAAATTCATATGGAAAATATCAGTTCACGTCATTTAAACCCAATCTTAATTTAATTTTTTTTAGCTACGGATATGAGCCTATTAAAAGTTCTATAATTGTTAACGGCTTGGAGTCAGAACCCATTTTTATTGAACCTTCAATCGAACAGCTTTCTGAGGTTGAACTTGTTGCAGTAAAAAAAAAGTTATTTTCAATTAAGCGATTAAAGGACGTTCAAGGGACAGCTATATTTGCGGGTAAAAAAAACGAAGTAATTTTGGTTGATAATATTATGGC
>JAQWYU010000045.1 GCA_029253805.1 Flavobacteriaceae bacterium
AATTGCTCCATGAATTGAATGATACTGTTCATTCCACTCTCCAATTTGAATGGTCTTGGAACCGTCAGAAGTTGTAATTATAGACCGTTTCAATTTATGATAATTAAATAACTAGTAGAGCGCCATCAGCTTCAAAACTATAGGTTTTCTCAGGACTTACAATAGCTTCTATAGCTTGTTCTGAAGCACCTGCGTCTTCAGCATAATGTTTTAAATCATCAATTGATGTTTCAGAAACATAAGCTTTTCCTCTTACAATTACAGAACCCTCAGCATCCAATGGCATAAAAAAACCATAGTCCTTAAATCTAACCATTATGTTGTTTCCAGATCCCATATCCAGAGTCATCCAACATCCCTTTTTAGAACACACTTCTTTAATTTCTCCTCTAACTTTACCATAAACTGTATCCATGGGGGACATGACTGCATAAGCATTAGCTAAATCGCTCATAGTCATTAGAGATTGAGTATCAATATTAGCTCCAAAGCCATGGTAATCAATAGAATCTATTGTTAAAAGACTTTGGTCAGGAAAAGTTGATTGTTTACAAGATGTAAAAGATATTACTATTAGGGCGAGTATAATGTTATTTTTCATATGTAATTTGTTAGTAATTAATTATGTAAAAGTATAAGAACTTTTGACATATAGATGTGACTACTACATTTATTTCTGTAAATTTGTATAAATTTTTTTTTAAACCAAACATATGGATTCAATTAAAGTTACCCCGACTAATGCATCTAGAATTAATGGCGTTGATTTCAAAAATCTTGGTTTTGGAACTGAGTTTTCTGATCATATGTTAGTCTGTGATTATAAAAATGGAGAATGGGGCGCTCCAGAAATCATTCCATACCAAGCGATAAGCTTAATGCCTTCGTCAAAAATATTTCATTACGGTCAATCAATATTTGAAGGTATGAAAGCATACAAAGATAATAATAATCAAACTTGGTTATTTAGACCTGAAGAAAACTTCAATCGCTTTAACCTCTCTGCCAAAAGATTGGCGATTCCAGAACTACCAAAAAAAGTATTTATTGAAGGTCTAAAAAGATTATTAAAAGTTGATGAACGATGGATCCCCAAAGAGGAAGGCAGCTCGTTATATATAAGACCAATTATATTTGCAACAGGTGAAGGCTTTCACGCTTCGCCTGCTAACGCCTATAAATTCATTATTTGCACTGCTCCGTCAGGCGCTTATTTCGCAGGCAGAGTTAAAGTCCTTATTGAACAAAAATATTCACGATCCGCAAATGGGGGGGTTGGATATGCAAAAGCAGGTGGTAACTATGCTGGTCAATTTTACCCTACTCAATTAGCAATTAATAAAGGTTATAATCAAGTCATTTGGACCGATGATAATACTCATGAATATATTGAAGAAGCAGGTTCAATGAATATCTTTGTTCGTATAAATGACACTCTCATCACAGGACCTACAAGTGACCGAATTTTAGACGGAATTACCCGAAAAAGTATACTTAAAATTGCTAAGGACGAAGGAATCAATGTTGAAATCCGAAAATTTACGGTTTCAGAGGTGGTAGAAGCTTCAAAAAATGGCTGCTTGAAAGAGATGTTTGGTGCAGGTACTGCCGCCGTAATTTCACCTATTTCAAGTTATGGATTTAAAGGAGTAGATTATGACCTACCTAAAATAGAAAACCCGATGGCTTCAGTATTAAAGAGACGGATTACAGAGATTCAAACCAATAAAGTAAATGATAAATTTGGTTGGACTGTAAGTGTATAGTTTTAAGATTCTAAAATCTGTTTGATATTCGGCTTAAAATAATTTGGACCTTTTAATACTTTTCCATCTTCTCGAAATATAGGTTTTCCATCTTCTCCTAACTTACTCATATTACTACGTTGAATTTCTTCAAAAACAGTTTCTATCTTGTGTTGCATTCCGTGCTCTATTATAGTCCCACAGAGAATGTAAAGCATATCACCCAAGGCATCAGCAACTTCAACAATATCATTATTTTTGGCCGCTTCAAGATACTCTTCATTTTCCTCTTTCATTAAGTCAAAACGAAGGGTGTTTTTTGCTAATCCTAGATCAGCTTTTAATGAATCTCTGTAACCTATTTTAAAGGCTTCATGAAATTCTTGAACTGCTTTTATTTTATCTTCCATACTTGATTCATTTTAATAAATTTTAAATCCAAAAATTAGAGGCATTAAGCATGATAAGTTTTATCATTTTTTTTAAATTTGAATTATTTTTAAGTATAAAAATACACAATTATGTTTAGCCAAGGACAACTAATTTTCGGAATCACCTTTGTAATAATTTTTATTGCCATACTCATTTACACTTACCAAAAAGATTCTAATATTCATCAAAAATACTATAAAGGTAGTTTATGGATTTTGTTAGTATTTATAAGCTTTATTTCAAGTATCGCAGCTATAAAATTTATTTTAGGATACTAAAAAAGTTACTTAGTAATGTATTATTTTTTTTGCTTGTATTTAGACGACCTAATTCACTTCCGGTAAAAAATTATACCTAGATGAATAATCAAGCATTTGATCTACAAAACTCTTCACATAATTAACTTTGATTGAGATGATTTCGCCATTGCTATCAATTAGAGGTACCAATACTGGATTCACAAACCCACCATAAGGAGCTGACTTAAATTGCTTATTACGCTCCAAAACATTAGCATGTATAGTTTGATCGACTTTTACTCCATAGCCTTCAACCAATTTTTGTACAGCTGTAAAATCACCTTCTGACTTAATACGCTGAGTTTCACGAAGTAGCTCCCCGAACAAGTTATGTAACTTATTATAATTCGTAATATTAAAATAAGTTTTTCCATCACGAACTACTTTTTCAATTACATTGTCTTTAAGTCCATTTTCATATACCCATGCACTTACCCACTGACGGTTTCTCATGTGTGCTTCTTCAACATCGTCTCCAAGATTTAATCTAATCAATTGTGTCATTAATCCATTTCTAATGTATCCATCATATGCAGCCATACCTACTCCCAACCAATCATCCACTAAGCCTAGTTCTTGTAATTTGGGATTATATAAGTAATAAAGACCTACTAGATCAGCTCGTCCTTCCTCTAAAGTAGAGGCATAATTTTTTAATGTTTCTTTAGTTTCACCTACACCAGGGTTTAACTGTCCAGAAGCATGACCAACAACTTCATGAAGAGCTGTATGTAATTTATCACCAATTTTACCATACATTTTTTCTAATTCATACTCCTTTTGGTCATGAACAAATTCTTTTAACCTGCCCGAACTTCCAGAATTGTTGTAGGCATTAGTAATATTCCCTAAAGAAACCGATTTACTACCAACTGAAGCACGAATCCAATTTGCGTTTGGAAGATTAACTCCAATTGGTGTTGTAGGGGATGCATCTCCAGCTTCACCAGCTACATTAACAGTTTTGTAACTCACACCAACAACATTTTTTTTCTTATGTTCTGGAAATAATGGAGAATTATCTTCAAACCATTGAGCATTTTCTGATAATACTGCCATTTTTTCAGACATATCAAAGTCTTTTATTTGAACTATAGTTTCATAAGAGCCTCTATATCCTAATGGATCGTTATAAACTTCTATAAAACTATTTATATAGTCAATATTCCCTTCTGTTGCAGCGGTCCAAGCCACATTATAGTCATCCCATGTTTGTAAATCTCCTGTATTGTAATATTTGATAAGTAATGCTAACGCATTTTCTTGAGGTTCATTTTCGGCAACACCTTTAGCTAACTCTAACCATTTAACAATTTCGTCAATGGCTGTACCATATAGACCTCCAGATTTATATACACGTTCTTGAATTTGTCCATCTACCTTGATAAGTTGAGAATTTAGCCCATGAGACAATGGCTTTTCAGGGTTTGGAGATTGTATTTTTGAGTAAAAAGTTTCAACATCTAAATTAGTAATTCCTAAGCCGTAAAAGTTTACTGCTGACTCTGCTACATTATCAATGTCTTTGGCTTGATTAACTTTTTTTAAATCCTTATCATTAAAAAGAACATCAAAAGCCTCACCATTTAAAGTTGTAGATGTTGAATTTAAAATAGAAACTAAGTAGTCAGATGAAAAATCTGGAACCATTTTGGCATTACTGTAGTGGTGATGTATTCCATTACTAAACCAAATACGTTTTAAAAAAACTTCAAAAGCTATCCAATTAGAAGTAGACTTATCCCCTTTAAAAGTTGTGTAAACACGCTCTAGAGCTGTTCTTATGGTCAAGTTATGTCTATAGTTTTGATCCCACATTATATCACGTCCTGATAATCCTGCTTGTGTAAGAAAATAAACTAACTTTTGTTCTTTAAGGGTAAGATTTTCCCATCCGGGAATTTGATAACGTAAAACCTTCAAATCTGAGAACTGTTCAACCATGAAAGGAAAGCTTTCTTCTAGACTTACATCTATAAAGTCTGGATAACCATTATTAGAACTAGTTTCAGTTTTACATGACCAAAAAAATTGAGATAAAATAATAGAGCACAAAGATATTTTAAATGATAATTTCATATTTTTTTTATTAGGATTTATTAATCTACTTTTGGAATAAATATAAAAGTGTTACGAATATAATATATTTTGGTGTAGTAATAGAAATCATAATTAATTCGTTTGTTTTTGGTTGTATTTATTATTTTTGCCTAAATAAATAATAATGAAACAAGTTTTATTAGTCTTTGTGGGTGGTGGTATTGGAAGTGTACTAAGATATGTGATTGGAAAGGCCTCTAGTCCTCTTTCAGTAGGGTTTCCGTGGGGAACATTTTCAGTAAATATAATTGGAAGTTTATCTATTGGGATTTTTATTGGTATTGCTTTAAAAAACAACTACTTTTCAGAAAATCATA
>JAQWYU010000046.1 GCA_029253805.1 Flavobacteriaceae bacterium
AAAGGTGAGCTAATACAAGTAAACACAAAAGGAAATTTAACTCGTCAAAGTTTGGATTTAGAATCTAACCATGATATTACTACGTCTTCTAAAACACTTGTTATTAGGAATGAAAACAAACTGTCAATAAATATGAATAATGTAGACTTGGAATATGGAAAATATTCACCTCCTTCTTTATTTTATTTGAACGATAAAATTTATGTAAGTACTACAGACTTGGAGGCAAAAAAAATATGGATTTTTGATAGCAAGGCAAAACCTTATCCTAGTATACCTGTTTATGGAACAAGTGGAATTGATCTTACTAATGCTGATAATGATTCATCTCTTGAGTTTGTAACACGAGGGGATGCTAAAAGCATAATCTTATATCAAATGTACTAGGCAACGCTTGCCTCAAAAAGCATTAAGAAATTTCTCAAAAGCTTTTGTTTCACTTCTTCTTCATCCACTGAAACCTCTCCTAACTCAACATTTAAAGAAGTTACAGCTTTTCCACGAATACCGCAAGGAATTATATTATCAAAATAGCCTAAATCTGAATTAACATTTAATGCAAATCCATGCATCGTAACCCAGCGACTTGCACGAACACCCATCGCACAAATTTTACGTGCAAACGGAGTTCCTACATCCAGCCATACTCCTGTTTCGCCAGGGCTACGCTCGGATTTAAGGCCGTATTCTTTAAGAGTTAGTATGATTGTATCTTCTAAAAATCGAAGGAATTTATGAATATCAGTGAAAAAATTTTCAAGATCTAAAATCGGATACCCAACTACTTGCCCTGGCCCGTGATATGTAATATCACCTCCACGGTTTATTTTATAAAAAGTAGCTCCTCTGGATTGTAATTGCGCTTCTGACAATAAAAGATTAGACATGTCTCCACTCTTGCCCAATGTATAAACGTGTGGATGACTTACAAACAACAAATGGTTCGGAGTCACTAGGCCTGCGGATTCACGCCGGTTTTTAATCTTGATATCAATTGTTGCTTTAAATAAAGTTTCTTGCAGGTCCCAAACATCTTTGAAGTCTCTAAGCCCTAGGTCTTGTACGTCAATCTTTTTGTTCATAAGCTGTAAATATAAAGGATTATGAATTAGGATTATTTAATATTACAAGAGGAGTTATCACTCTTGGCTCCCAACCACAAAGGATTAATAAAAATACAATAATGATAGACCCAAATCCTTTATTAGAATAGCCAAAGGAGGAAATAAAACAGACAAAATAACGTGTCAAATAGTCCTAAAATTATTGATAATTACACTAATAAATCTTGGGATAAAATTACAAAAAAGAACATTACAAAACCTATCTTGGATTTATTCAACATAAATTGAAATCTTAAGCAATAGTAAGTATCTTTGTAATATTAAGAATCTTTACATGAGTACTATGTCGCAGCTTTCAGAACAAGAAATTGTCCGTCGTGAAAAACTATCAAAATTACGTGGATTAGGAATCAATCCTTATCCCGCGGATTTATACCCCGTAACCCATACCAGTAGTGAAGTTAAATTCGATTTTTTAGAAGGAAAAAAGGTAGTAATGGCCGGACGATTAATGCGAAAAAAAATACAAGGTAAAGCCGCGTTTGCTGAACTTCAAGACAGTGAAGGACGTATCCAAATTTATATTAATCGTGACGAAATATGTCCAGGTGAAGATAAAAGCAAGTACAATGACATTTTCAAAAAACTGCTAGACTTAGGTGATTTTATTGGAATTGAAGGTGAATTATTTAATACACAAGTAGGAGCAAAAACAGTGTTAGTCAAAAATTTTACTCTTTTAAGTAAAGCCTTAAAGCCGCTACCCTTACCAAAAACAGATGCAGAAGGCAATACATACGATGATTTTAATGATCCTGAAATGCGATACCGTCAACGCTACGCAGATTTAGTAGTTAATCCCGATGTTAAAGAAGTTTTTGTAAAGCGATCAAAGCTCTTCACAGCCATGCGAAATTTCTTTAATAAGGCCGGTTATTTTGAAGTAGAAACGCCTATCCTTCAACCCATTCCTGGCGGTGCCGCAGCAAGACCTTTTCTAACTCATCATAACTCCCTAGACATTCCTATGTTCATGCGAATTGCATGTGAATTATATTTAAAGCGATTAATTGTAGGTGGTTTTGACGGGGTTTATGAGTTCGCAAAAAGTTTCAGAAATGAAGGAATGGACCGTACTCATAATCCTGAGTTTACGATGATGGAAATTTATGTGGCTTACAAAGACTATAACTGGATGATGGATTTTACTGAAAAATTATTAGATTTTTGTGCTATGGAAGTAAACGGTAGTGCAAAAACAACTTTTGGGAACCATGAAATTAATTTCAAAGCTCCATATGCAAGAATTACTATGACCGATTCCATCAAACATTTCACCGGATTTGACATTTCGGAAAAATCAGAAAATGAAATCAGAAACGCTGCCAATGAAATGGGTATTGAAGTAGACAATACTATGGGGAAGGGAAAACTAATTGATGAAATTTTTGGCGCAAAATGTGAAGCAAATTATATACAACCAACTTTTATTACTGACTATCCGAAAGAGATGAGTCCATTAACTAAGGAACACCGTTCTGAACCTAATCTTACTGAGCGGTTTGAATTAATTGTTTGTGGAAAAGAGTTAGCAAATGCTTATTCAGAGCTGAATGATCCTATCGATCAACGTGAACGCTTTGAAGATCAAATAAAATTAGCAGGACGAGGAGATGATGAGGCAACTGAATTTATTGACCAAGATTTCTTAAGAGCATTGGAATATGGCATGCCTCCAACTTCTGGAATGGGTATTGGAATGGATCGATTAATTATGTTTTTAACAAACAATTCTTCTATTCAAGAAGTATTGTTTTTTCCACAAATGAAACCTGAGAAAAAGGCGATTACTTTAAGTGAAAACGAAAAAGCTATACTCGATATTTTAAAATTAAAAAAGGAAATTCAATTGTCAGAATTAAAAGCACAATCAGGACTAAGTAATAAAGGCTGGGACAAAGGCATCAAAGGATTAACTTCAAAAGAGTTAGCTAAAGTTCATAAAATTCATGAAGCACTAATTGTAACTGTCCTAAATTAGTATTTCACACGTAATCTAACACTATAAATAAAAGCCCAATCACAATGATTGGGTTTTTATTTATACCATATTTATATTTTTCTCAAATCGATTATGAATCCATAATATCAAAATACCAAAAGCGATTGAACTTATGATAAGGCAATTATTTAACAACCCATCAACTGAGAATGATAGACGAATAAGAATCGTTGAAATTATAAAACCTGAATTTCTAATTACTTTATGAAATTGATCGGTATAGAAAAATGAGAAGAGAAGTAAAAAAACATCTACAATAATCAGTATAGCAAAGAATTGATCAAAGAAAATACTATTAACATCCTTAATAGCCACTGATAAATTTGCAGGTGAACCATCCAGAACCCAATTAGTAAATGTTACTAATCCAATCCCAACAAAGATAGGCACTAAAATAGTGGCCATAAACCTTTTAATTGAAATGTATTGCTCTAGTTGAACTGAAGTAAGAGAATTAATCTTGTTTGAATCGTGTAGTTTTTGACGTTCCAGTGAAAAAATATAAATCATAAAAAACAGCAGTAGAGCAGTAATAATATCATACGTGAAATTTAGATCACTTTTAATATCGAACCAATCTGACTTGAGTTCTAGGCTAGCTAGGTCTTTAAAAATTCTCCTAATAACAATAAGTGTAATAATTTCATATTGTTTACCAATATATGTGGTGATCGATCTTGGTAGATAGAAAATTAACAGATAAACTTCATAAATTAGAATAAATGAAAACGGTGTATAAATCGCAGCTATGGGTGAGTCAAAAAAACCAACACTTTCGGGAATAATAACAATATCATTATTTACTAAAAAAATTGTAATTAAATGTGCGAAAAAACTCAATATAGAAATAACAAGAATAACACGCTCAACTTTGTTTTTTACTGCCTCTGATAAAACAAAATCATAAATAAATGTTTTAAAATTTGAAATCATTAATATTTAATTAAAATTAGTTAAGCAATTATATAACACCAATTTACAAAAAAAAGAATAACTAAGTTTACTTATATAATTTGAAATCAAAAACCATACTATAATTTTGACAACTTGTATAAAATAGCATCTACGCAGTTTATTCCGTCAATAGCGGCTGAAATGATTCCCCCTGCATAGCCTGCGCCTTCACCGCAAGGGTATAGCCCCTTAACATTTATGTGTTCAAAGGTTTCTGTGTTTCTAGGTATTGAAATGGGAGAAGAGGTTCTACTTTCTGGAGCATGTAAAACAGCCTCGTTTGAGTAGTATCCACTCATTTTTTTTCCAAATGCTAAAAATGCTTTTTGTAGACATTTTGAGATAATTAGTGGCAAGACTGTATTTAAATCTATTGATACAATCCCAGGCTGATATGAAGTTTTAGGAAAATCCACTGAAGATTTCTTCTCAACAAAATCAATCATTCGTTGAGCTGGGACTTGCTGTGTTTTTCCTGCTGCTTCCCAACAGTCCCTTTCTACCTTTTTTTGAAAATCAAGGCATACAAAAGGATTATCTTTTGAATATTCAGGTAAATCTTTGGGCTCTACACTAACAACAATTCCTGAATTTGCATATGGATTATTTCGTTTACTAGGACTCCAGCCATTAGTCACAACTTCTTCTTGAGAAGTGGCGCAAGGTGCAATTATACCTCCCGGACACATACAAAAAGAGTAAACACCTTTTCCATCTATTTGGTCAACAAGAGTGTATGACGCCGGAGGCAAATAAGGGTTTTCTACATCACCATGATATTGGATGTAATTTATCATGTGCTGTGGGTGCTCTACTCGCACTCCTAGTGCAAATGCCTTTGCTTCTATGTATACACCTTTTCTGTGTAATAAATAAAAAATATCTCGTGCTGAATGCCCAGTGGCTAAAACCACGTTGTCAAAGTATTCCCAAGACTTATTATTTACTTCAACAGCTTGAATTTTGTTGTCAACAATTTTAATATCTGTAAGCTTTGAATTAAAATAAACTTCACCACCTGCGACTAAAATTGCTTCACGCATTGCCGTAATAATAGCTGGTAATTTATTAGTTCCAATGTGTGGGTGAGCTTCGACAAGTACATCCTCAGATGCTCCAAAATGAACTAACCACTCAAGAGATTTAAGAACATTTCCTCGTTTTTTTGAACGTGTATATAGCTTCCCATCAGAGTATGTACCAGCACCACCTTCACCAAAACAGTAATTTGATTCTGGGTTAACTGTTTGTTCTTTGTTAATCGCAGCTAAATCCCTACGCCTTGCTCTTACGTCTTTTCCTCGCTCATAGATTATTGGCTTCAAACCTCCTTCTATAGCACGTAAAGCAGCATATAGTCCCGCGGGGCCTGCACCAATAATCGCAATTTCAGGTTTTGAGTGCACGTCTTGAGAAACAAAAGGCTGGGACCTTATCCGTGTTTCGCCAACTAACCAAAACTCAATTTGCAAATTAAGTTTAATTGAAGTCTGTCTAGCATCGACAGAACGCTTGCGAATATGCCAATCATTTATGTCCTTACTACGCAACTTTGCCTTGAACAAACTAGACTTTAAAATAAAATCATTATCATTTTGCCTGGCTGGTTTTATAGAAATTTGAACAAGAATACTCATGTTGTAAAAGTAGTTAAAGTTTAATGGAATTTTAAACTAAAAACCAATTCAATAATCATCAATATTGAAACAATTACGATAAATTTTAATTAATTATTCACTTTCTATCAATAAGAGCTTGATTTCCTTAATTTGTTTTTGTTGTTCCTTAATTGCATTAATTAAAACAGGGATAAGCCCTTGATAATTTACAGACAATGTTTGATTATTATCATTTGTAGTTTTTACCAACTCAGGAAATGCTTT
>JAQWYU010000047.1 GCA_029253805.1 Flavobacteriaceae bacterium
GCCTCATAATGCGCGACTAAATTTAGTATTCTGGAAAAACATAAAAGATCTTCACGCATTTCCAACGACTTATTATTAATTATTTTTTTTAAAAATTCGATTGAGTTATGATAATCTCCGACTCCAAAGTACAAACTTGCTATTTTATAGTAGAAAACCATGACGTGATGTTCGTCAATGCGACTTTTATGCCTTTGAAGTCCTTCAAGTATTTCTGGCACTAATGGAAGCCCTTCTTTGAAGTTTCCTTCCATAAAATGGGCGTTAAGTCTATTAGACTCTATACACAAAAAGGCAATACTCTGAACATTATCATCCTTGGGAAACCAATCTCTATTTGAAACAGCAATCAAATCACTTAGTGCTTCTGTAAACTTATCATGACGTTTTATGAAAAATAGTGCCTCCAATAAGTTTTGGATTCCGTTGAGAAAAAAAACTGGATTAAGTCGAATCATTGTTGGATATTCGTCAAATAAATTAACCCATTTTTTGGAGTACTTATAACACGCTAGGAAATCTTGAATCAAAAAACTATACCATAAATAAGATTTATAAAGCCAAAGTTTTTCTCTAAAACCTAGTTCATGTATTTTATACAAAGGAAGACGCTCTTTGAAGTAAGTAGTCACTTTATCGTGCTCCAAGGCATTTTTTACATAGCCTTTTTTTAAAAACAATCCGTACAACTGAAGAGATAAATTAGAAAGCTTACTTGCTAGTAAGTTTTGATTATTTAAATCTTTAGCTTGAATTGTTAATTCATCAGCCCTGGTGCTAATACTCCTTGTTATATATTGAGACTCAATAACTTTTTCTAATTCAATAATCTCATTTGCAATATTTTTTTCCTCATTTGCAATAGCTAGAGATTTTGCTTTGTCTAATATTTTTAAACTTTGAGTGTAAAGACCCTTGTGATATAAAATCGTAGCAAAATCTAATTGTTCCCGAATTTGTATTCTAATATTTTGGTGCGAGGGGTTTAATCTTAAGCTGATTAATATCTGTTTATACAAATGAGCTTTAAGATTAGATAATTGTTGTTTTTTTACAAATCCATTTTTCAAAATTACAGATTCGTCATAAACACTTAGTTTTTGTAGTATTTTAAAAAGTAATAGAAATTTTGAATCTTCATTAACCCCTAGTCTTCCAACGTAGAGTTTAAATTGTCTTTTTTCAGATTTAGACAAAGACTTTATAAGCACAAACAAATTATCTTTTTGCTCTCTAGTCATAGTATAAATATTGCCATATTATGTTGTATATTAGATGCTTAATTGAAATAAGTTGTTGTTATGCATTGTAATACAAATATGACAATCGACTCATTTAATAGAACCAAATTATAAATTCGTATTGCAATAGAAAAATATATTCCTATAAATGTCTAATACTCAGATTCAAATTTTTGACACAACACTTCGCGATGGCGAGCAAGTTCCTGGCTGTAAGCTTAATACGCCTCAAAAAATAATTATTTCTAAACAACTAGACTTATTAGGAGTAGATGTTATTGAAGCCGGATTTCCAGTCTCAAGCCCAGGAGATTTCAAATCTGTTGAAGAAATCTCAAAAATCGTGCAAAATGCTACTGTTTGCGGACTAACTCGTTCGGTAGAAAACGACATCAAAGTTGCAGCTGAAGCTTTGAAATATGCTAAAAAACCTAGAATTCATACAGGTATTGGAACTTCAGACTCTCACATAATCCATAAATTTAAATCAAATAAAGATGCTATCATTGAAAGAGCTGCAAGAGCAGTGTCTTACGCAAAGTCTTTTGTTGAAGATGTAGAGTTTTATGCTGAAGATGCTGGACGAACTGATAACGAATATTTAGCACGTGTATGTGAAGCTGTAATTAAGTCTGGAGCCACTGTATTAAACATACCAGATACAACTGGCTATTGCTTGCCTCACGAATATGGAGCCAAAATAAAATACTTAAAAGAAAACGTGAAAGGCATAGATAAGGCAATTATTTCTTGCCATTGCCATAATGACCTTGGGCTTGCTACAGCTAATTCCATTGAAGGAATCATTAACGGAGCTCGACAAATAGAATGCACTATAAATGGAATTGGAGAGCGTGCTGGCAACACTGCTTTGGAAGAAGTAGTAATGATAATGAAACAGCACCCTTACTTAAATCTAGATACCAATATAAATACAGAAATGTTATATGGCATTAGTCAATTGGTTTCTGAAAGCATGGGGATTTATACTCAACCTAACAAGGCTATTGTTGGTGCCAATGCATTTGCACATAGCTCTGGAATACATCAAGATGGGGTTATTAAAAACCGTGAAACGTATGAAATAATTGACCCAAAAGACGTAGGAGTAACAGAGTCAGCTATTGTTCTTACCGCTAGAAGCGGACGTGCGGCATTAGCTTACAGAGCTAAAAATGTTGGATATGAACTTACTAAACTTGAATTAGATACGGTTTATGCTGAATTCCTAAATTTTGCAGACACCAAAAAAGAGGTGATTGATTCTGATATTCACGAAATTATTGAAACCTCTAAAATCTATAAATAATCGAATTTGCTCGCATGAAAAAAACACTTTTTGACAAAGTTTGGGATGCACATGTAGTTGATACAGTTAAAAACGGTCCGCAAATACTTTACATTGATAAGCATTTAATTCATGAAGTTACAAGCCCACAAGCTTTTAATGAATTAGAAGCGAGAAAAATTCCTATTTTTAGACCACAACAAATTATAGCTACAGCTGATCATAATACGCCAACTCAAGACCAACATCTTCCAGTTAAAGATGAAATGTCCAGAATCCAACTTACCCAACTTTCTAAAAATTGTAAAAAAAATAATATTACACTTTATGAGTTAGGACATAAATACAATGGCATAGTGCATGTAATGGCTCCTGAACTGGGAATAACACAGCCTGGAATGACTATGGTTTGCGGGGACAGCCACACCTCTACTCATGGAGCCTTTGGTAGTATTGCATTTGGGATTGGAACAAGTCAAGTAGCCCAAGTATTTGCTAGCCAATGTTTACTATTGACTAAACCAAAAAGTTTAAGGGTGAGCGTCAATGGAAAACTTAAAAATGGAGTTCTTCCCAAAGACGTAATATTATATATAATTTCTAAATTAGGGACTAACTCTGGTACAGGATATTTCTGTGAATATGCTGGAGATGTCTTTGAAAATATGAGTATGGAAGGTCGAATGACTGTGTGTAATATGAGTATCGAAATGGGAGCTCGAGGGGGAATGATTGCGCCGGACGATAGTACGTTTACGTATATTAAAGATCGTAAATTTGCTCCCAAAAATGATGAATTCAATAAAAAAGTAGACTACTGGAAAACCCTGTCAAGCGATGAAGGAGCAGCATTTGATAAGGAATACTTCATGGATGCTGAAGATATTGAGCCAATGATCACCTATGGTACAAATCCAGGAATGGGGATTAAAATTTCTGAAACAATCCCAACTGATAATGACCCTTCATTTCAAAAATCATTACAATACATGAATTTCCAAGCTGGAGAATCACTCATCAACAAACCTGTTAATTTTGTTTTTATTGGGAGCTGTACAAATTCTAGAATCGAAGACTTTAGAGTCGCTGCTAATTATGTCAAAGGTAAGCTTAAAGCGAAAAATGTAACTGCATGGCTAGTGCCGGGCAGTAAACAAGTAGAATCTCAAATCATCAAAGAAGGATTAAAAGATATTTTTAATGAGGCTGGATTTGAATTAAGACAGCCTGGTTGCTCTGCATGTTTAGCTATGAATGAAGACAAAATTCCACAAAACGAATACTGTGTATCTACGTCAAATAGAAATTTTGAAGGTAGACAGGGTCAAGGTTCAAGAACAATCTTAGCCAGCCCTTTAGTCGCTGCTGCAACCGCGATTGAAGGTAAAATAATAGACATCACTAAACAATTTAATTAATGGAAAAATTTAAAACCTATATATCTAAAGCAATTCCATTAAATATTGCTAATGTAGATACAGATCAAATCATACCTGCACGTTTTTTAAAAGCCACGGATAAGAAAGGTTTTGGAGAAAATGTGTTTAGAGACTGGCGTTTTGATAAGACAGGAAATCCAGTCTCAAACTTCCCTCTTAATAATGCATCATATTCTGGAAGTATTTTAATTGCAGGAGATAACTTTGGTTGTGGTTCTAGTCGGGAACACGCAGCCTGGGCGCTAGTTGGCTATGGATTTAAAGTAATCGTTTCTAGTTTTTTTGCAGATATTTTTAAGGGAAATGCTTTGAATAATGGGCTTTTGCCAGTACAAGTGTCTAAGTCTTTTTTACTTCAACTATTTTCAGCCATTAAATTAGATTCTAATTGTCAATTTGAAGTAAACCTAGAAAACCAGACCATTAGTATTAAAGGTACTGATTTAAGTGAAAGTTTTAATATAGATCCTTACAAAAAAACCTGTATGATTAATGGCTATGATGATATTGATTATTTATTAAGTAAAAGAGAAATTATCGAAGCATTTGAGCTTCAAAAACCATATTAATATGAACTTAAAAATCGCTGTACTATCTGGAGACGGGATTGGCCCAGAAGTGACAGAACAAGCTGTAAAAGTACTAAAAGCAATTGCAATAAATTTTGACCATCATTTTAGCTTTACCCCAGCTCTTGTTGGCGCAACAGCTATCGATCAACTTGGAGATCCTTTACCTGAAAGCACACTAGATGTTTGTAGAGCAAATGATTCTATCCTTTTTGGTGCTATAGGTCACCCTAAATACGACAATGACCCAACAGCAAAAGTGCGTCCTGAACAGGGCCTTCTAAAGCTTCGTAAAGAGTTAGGTTTATATGCAAATGTTAGACCTGTAAAGGCCTATGAATCACTACTTGGAAAATCACCATTAAAGAAAAAAATAATTAAAGGGACTGATATTAGTATTTACAGAGAACTAACAGGCGGTATTTATTTTGGAGAAAAAAAAATAAGTGCTGATGGGAATACAGCATCTGATCTTTGTGAATATTCTCGGTATGAAATAGAACGCATAACACACCTGGCGTTCAAAGCTGCAAAATCTAGAAGACATAAGGTTACTTTAATAGACAAAGCAAATGTGCTAGAAAGCTCTCGACTTTGGAGAAAAGTAGTTGGAGAAATTTCAAAAGACTACCCAGAAATAGAATTAGATTATCTTTTTGTAGATAATGCTGCGATGCAAATGATTTTAAATCCAAATCAGTTTGATGTGATTCTTACAGAAAACTTGTTTGGTGATGTTATTAGTGATGAAGCGAGTGTCATAGGAGGTTCTATTGGGCTTTTGGCGTCTGCATCATTGGGAGACAAACATTCTATGTTTGAACCAATTCACGGATCTTACCCACAGGCAGAAGGAAAAGGAATTGCTAACCCAATAGCTTCAATATTGTCTGCTGCAATGTTATTAGATCATTTTGAGCTAAATAGGGAGGCAAAAATGATACGAAAAGCAGTTGAAAAATCTCTTAAACTAAATATTACTACGCCTGATTTAAACACAAAATTTGATAACATAACTACCAATAATGTGGGAGATTTCATTGAAGACTTTATCAATAACCCTGATGATTCAAATATGAATTTCAAAAATATGCATTTAGGACAATCAACAATTATTTGATCAATTGTCAAAATATTTCAAAAAAAAAGCCTCGCTTTCGCGAGGCTTTTTTTACAGTCTAATGGTCTTGCCATTACTATTTTTAAAATGATATTGTAGATACGTGTAAGCATCTCTTGGCATTACTTTTACCCATTTTTTATGTTCAAAATACCATTTTGTACGTATGGACGGGAAACCTTTAGTGATAAAGGCAGCTATAAAAGGGTGTGTGTTTAAAGTCACTTTCTTATAACCTTTTTTTATTATCTGATCTAGCTGATGATTCATTTTTTCAATCAGAACAATTGGTGCTTCAACCTCAACGCCATTAATCCCACTAGGATTCTTTTCCTTGGTTTTAATATTCATTTCTGGTCGAACTCGTTGTCTGGTGATTTGAATTAAACCAAACTTGCTCGGTGGCAATATTTTATGTTTGGCTCTATCATCCTTCATTTCATCTCTAAGATGATTAAAGAGTTTTTTTCGATTCTCAACTTTGTTCATGTCAATAAAATCAATAACAATAATTCCACCCATATCACGCAATCTAAATTGTCTTGCTAATTCGGTCGCTGAGATTAAATTAACTTCTAATGCAGTATCTTCTTGATTTCTTTGTTTGCTTGATCTATTTCCACTATTAACATCAACAACATGGAGGGCCTCTGTATGCTCAATTATCAAATAAGCACCTTTTGACATTGACACTGTTTTTCCAAATGAGGTTTTTATTTGTCTTTCAATTCCAAATTTCTCAAAAATTGGAGTTTTTGGATTATGATACTTTACAATTGATACCCGTTGAGGTGCAATCTCATTCACATAATCTTTGACTTGATTGAAAATAATTTCATTATCAACTATAATACCTGTGAAAGTATCATTGAAAATATCTCTTAGAATTGATGACGCTTTATTCATTTCACCAAGAACCTTACTTGGTGTATGTGCTCGAGGAATTGCTTTACAAATAGATTCCCACTTTGAATATAAGTTTTGAAGGTCTTTATCTAATTCAGCAACCTTCTTATCAGTCGCAACAGTTCGGATAATCACGCCAAACCCTTTCGGGGTTATACTTTTTACTAAGCGCTTTAGGCGTTCTTTCTCTTTTCTGCTTTCAATTTTTTGAGAAATTGAGATGCGATCCGAAAACGGAACTAGAACTAAATAGCGACCTGCGAGAGATATTTCGGAGCTAATTCTGGGACCTTTAGTGGAAATTGGCTCCTTAACTATTTGCACTAAGATTGATTGACTTGACTTAATTATGTCGTCAATATTACCATCTTTTTTAATGTCCTCTTCAAACTTGAAATTTTTTAAAGAGTAATCTTTTAATTTACCTGTGCTTACACGTTTCATGAATTTCGTTAGCGTTGGATATTTGGGCCCAAGGTCGTGATAATGCAAAAAAGCATCTTTTTCATACCCTACATTAACAAATGCAGCGTTAAGACCTGGAACAGACTTTCTGACTTTGGCTAAAAACACATCACCTACAGAAAATTTACTATTATCTTCATCTTTTTGAAATTCAATTAATTTTCCATCTTTAAGTAAGGCAAAATCAACATTATCTGAATTAGATCTTATTATTAATTCTTTATTCATAGTGTTAATTTTAATCTGAACACGAGTGTGCAGATGGATTATAATTTTTTATTAATTCCTATTTTTCAATAGAAATATAATCTAGAGTTAAAAACGTTTTTGTATGTTTAAAACTAAGATTTTACAGGATTTAATACGTTAAACTCGACAACTCAGTAAGGTATGAATGAGTATTGTACGAATTAGATGTCAATGAACGTTATCGAAATAAATTGAAAAAGAAGCTGCGCTAATTTTTCAACTTATTTCTTCTTGTGACGATTAGCTCGGCGTCTCTTTTTACGCTTATGCGTTGCTACCTTATGTCTTTTACGTTTTTTACCACTGGGCATAAATGTACTTTTTAAAATTAATAAATAAATTTATTTGTTTACTCTAACCTTCGACTTAACTCCTTCCACAAAAACTTTGGAAGGTTTAAACGACGGAATGTTGTGAGCTGGAATTTTGATTGAGGTATTCTTTGAGATATTTCTTCCTATTTTTTCAGCTCTTGTTTTAATTATGAAGCTACCAAATCCTCTTAAATAAACATTTTCACCTGTCTCTAAAGATCCTTTTACTTCACTCATAAAAGATTCAACAGTTGCTAATACATCCCCCTTTTCAATTCCTAATTCATTGGAAATCTTAGCTACAATCTCGGCTTTAGTCATTTTGTATGATATTTTTTGTTAATATTTTCTCAACAAGGTTGCAAATATATGTATTTTAATTTCAATATTTGAGCCCTCAAGAATTAAAATTAAATATATTAAAAGATTATTTTTGTCTAACAATTAAAATAAAAATGAGCTTTAACTCAACCCTAGCTAACTGGTATTTAGAAAATAAAAGAGACCTTCCATGGCGAAATTCTAAGAATCCGTACAATATTTGGTTGTCTGAAATTATACTTCAGCAAACACAGGTCAAACAGGGACTACCCTATTTCGAAAAATTTATATCCAATTTTCCAACAGTTTATGACTTAGCTAGTGCACCAGAAATTGAAATACTCAAGCTTTGGCAAGGACTAGGCTATTATTCTAGAGCTAGAAATCTTCACTTTTCAGCAAAATATATTACAAAATACCTTAATGGTGTATTTCCAAAAACAAAAAAAGAACTCATGCTGCTCAAGGGAGTTGGAGACTATACAGCTAGTGCTATTGCTTCAATATGCTACGAAGAGTCAGTTGCAGTTGTTGATGGTAATGTATATCGTGTTTTGTCTCGCTATTTTGGAATAGATACTCCAGTTAATAGCTCAAAGGGTGTCAAACAATTTAAGATGCTAGCTACATCATTACTACCAAACTCAGATTTGGGTGATTATAACCAGGCGATAATGGATTTTGGAGCTAAACAGTGCAAGCCGATATCTCCGTCATGTATTGAATGTCCATTAAGTATAGATTGTAAAGCTAATGCTACTGGATCGGTTAAAATTCTTCCGGTTAAACTAAAAAAAACAAAAATTACTAAAAAATACTATAACTTCATTGTATTCAATTCACAAGACAATGAAACATATTTGGAACAACGGAAAAGCAAGGGAATATGGCATCAACTTTATCAATTTCCACTTATAGAAACAAATAAATCTGCATCCACAAAAGACTTATTGGAACACCACAGAAAAACACTAATTTTTCCTGAGACATTTAAAGAATTAAATTTGTTTAATAGTACTGAAATAGTGCACAAACTCTCTCACTTAGAACTAAAGGTAAAATTTTGGATATTAGAGACCTCAACTCCAATAAAAAACGCTGTAAAGTGGTCAGAAATTAAATCATATCCTGTACCTGTCGTCATTGATAGGTTCATTAATAATTTCCAAAATTAGGCTTATCAATCTCTAATTTTTAAATATCTTTATATTTTAATTTTAATTTAAACATTAATACAAATATTAATTTTTATGACAGGTACCTTAAATAAGGTAATGCTAATTGGGCATCTTGGGGATGTAGTGAAAATGCATTACTTTGATGATAAAAACTGTGTGGGACGATTTTCTTTGGCTACAAATGAAACTTATACAAACAAACAAACTAACGAAAAAGTTACAAACACAGAGTGGCACAATATTGTAGTAAGAAATAAAGGAGCCGAAATCGGCGAGAAGTATTAAAAAAAAGGAGATAAAATTTATATTGAAGGCCGTTTAAAGACTCGCAAGTGGCAAGATGATAAAGGGATTGATCGTTATTCAGTTGAAATTCAATGTATTGACTTTACATTTTTAACTCCTAAGTCAAAAAACAATGAAGCAACTAGCACAGTTCAATCTGTTCCAACTATTAGTGAAAAACTTAAAACTAATCTTGATCAAGAACAACTCAATGACCTCCCTTTTTAATTGATTTATGAATTCTCAATGATTGTAATATTTTTAAATGCATCACTAACTGCTGGCATTACAGGTCTAATAATATTATTAATCGGCTCTGCTCTAATTTCGGGTGCTGAAGTTGCTCTTTTTTCGTTAAGTCAAAAAGACTTAGATGAAGCAAAAAAATATAAATCAAAGTCTTTTGAAATTATCATAGAACTCTTAAAAAAACCTAAGAAATTACTGGCTTCAATATTAGTAGCGAATAACTTCATTAACATAGCAATCGTAATTTTATTTGCCTCCATATCAAATAACTTTTACAAGGTAATTGATTCAGAACTAGACTTAGCTGGTATTAAAATCAATCCTGTCTTTTTGATCGAAGTTGTATTAATAACATTTTTAATTTTATTATTTGGAGAAATTTTACCTAAAGTGTATGCAAATAGAAATAACTTAAAGTTTTCAAAATTTATGGCTTACCCTCTTAAGTTTCTTGATATAGTTATTTCACCTATCAGCATTCCAATGCAAAAAGCTACTTTATTAATTCACAAAAAACTTGGTAACCAAAAACTTACATTAAATGTTGAACAACTGTCTCAGGCATTAGAACTTGCTAGTGACGAAGACACAACTCAAGAAGAGCAAAAAATACTAAAAGGTATTGTATCATTTGGAAATATAGACACTAAACAGGTGATGCGTCCCCGTATCGATATTTTTGCTCTAGATGAAGCGACTAGCTATGTTGAAATAGTTCCAGAAATTTTAAAAAATGGCTACTCAAGAATTCCCGTTTATAAAAACAGTATTGATAGCGTAATTGGCGTATTACATGTAAAAGATTTACTGCCTCATCTTCAAAAAAAACAATTTAATTGGACTGACCTACTAAGAACTCCTTTTTTTATTCCTGAAAATAAAAAACTAGATGATTTGATGGTAGAGTTTCAAGAGAAAAAAAATCACCTCGCTGTAGTTGTTGATGAATATGGAGGTACTTCAGGAATAGTATCTTTAGAAGATATTATTGAAGAAATAGTAGGTGATATTAGCGATGAATTTGACGATAACGATTTGACATATTCAAAACTTGATGCAAATAATTTTGTATTTGAGGGAAAAACAACTTTAAGAGATTTTTATAACATAATTAAACCTAATGATATATCAGTATTCGAAGAGAAAAAAGGAGAGGCTGAAACCTTAGCCGGTTTTGTTCTTGAAATCTCAAACAGTTTTCCAAAAATAAATAATAAAATTAATTTTAAAACGTATTCATTTACAGTTGAGGCAATGAGCAAAAAACGGATTAAACAATTAAAAGTAACGCTAAAAAGATAATGAAACCATTATTAACTCTTTTAGTTTTAATGGCTTGTATATCTTGCGAGGAAGTTTTAGTTCCAAAACCAAAGGCGTTTTTTAGTCTGGATTACAAAAAAGCATCCTACATTGAAAGTCATGGAGAATTCCCTTTTTTGTTCGAAAAAAATAAACTTACTCAGATATCAATTTCTAAAAAACAAAATAATCAAGAAGGATTTATTCTTCATTATCCAACTTTAAAAGCCTCTATATTCATCAATTATAAAAAAGTAAATAGTAACTTAAGAAAACACATCGATGACGCAAAAAAAATGACTAACAAACATCGCCAAATAGCTGATGAAATCTCACAACGTAAATATGATAACAACTTTGAAAAAGTACATGGAATGTTCTACGACCTTACGGGCAATGTAGCGTCTCCATCTCAATTTTATGTGACCGACAGTGTTAATCATTTTTTATCTGGAGCGCTCTACTTCGAAACAAAACCTAACTATGATTCCACACTACCAGCCATAAGCTATATCCAAAAAGACATGGTGCACCTCATTGAAAGTCTTAAGTGGAAATAAACTAGTTTCTAAAAAAATTCCTAAAAATTTAAAAAAAACAAGATTCTTTAAATCTAATCCTCAGAGTCTGAACTTAATGGGTTCCATCCTTGGGCAGTCAAAGGAATTTTAGTCTCGCTTCTAGTAATTAGGTTCATTCCGTTGTTTGATTCAGTCATATAGCCTATAACAGTCAAATTTGGATTGGCTTTAATTTTTGAATAGTCGTCTTGAGAAATCGTCATTAAAAGTTCATAATCCTCTCCTCCATTTAAGGCAACTGTGGTGCTATTCATATTAAACTCTTCACTGGTGGAAATAACCTGAGGATCCAAAGGTATCTTTGTTTCATACAAATCACATCCCAATTCGCTTTGTTTACATAAATGGATAACTTCTGACGATAAGCCATCACTAATATCAATCATTGAAGTTGGCAATACATCTAGATCTTTTAGGAGTTTTATAATATCTTTTCTTGCTTCGGGTTTTAATTGACGCTCAACGATGTAACTGTAGGCCTCCAAATCAGGCTGGTTATTTGGATTAACTTTAAAAACCTGTTTTTCACGTTCTAAAACTTGAAGCCCTAAATAGGCCCCACCTAAATCTCCACTAACAACTAATAAATCATTGGGATTAGCTCCACTTCGCATCACTGCAGTTTCTAAATCAACTTCACCTACCGCCGTAACAGAAATCATTAAGCCTGTTTTGGAAGAAGTGGTGTCGCCTCCAACAACATCCACCCCATAAACTTCTGCGGCTTTGTTGACTCCCTCATAGAAAGCCTCCAAGGCCTCTAAAGAAAAACGATTAGAAACAGCAATAGAAACTGTTACTTGGGTTGCAATTGCATTCATTGCATATACATCTGAAAGATTTACTATTATGGCTTTGTAACCCAAATGCTTTAACGGCATATAGCTTAAATCAAAATGAATTCCTTCCAACAACAAATCAGTAGTAAGCACAACCGACTTATTTTTAAAATCCAATACCGCAGAGTCATCTCCAATTCCTTTTAAAGTCGAATCATTTTTAATATTAAATTGTTTAGTTAAATGATCTATTAATCCGAATTCGCCTAGCGAACCAAGGGATGTGCGTTCTTGATTTTTGTCTTCAATCATTATACAAAAATAAGGCGCTTTTTGTAGATTTTGGACACAATTCATAAGTAATTCAATTTAATCGGGGTGGTTTTCGTATTTAATGTAGCTTAAGTAAATAGTTTTTTTTAATTTTCACATATGAAAAACTATTTATTCGTAATATTAATTGTTATTGGAATATCATCGTCTTGTAGATTTAATATATATGATAATGATACTTTGGATCCAGTATTTACTGCGACTTGGCCCTGCGAAAATGGAATTGCTGATGTGTATCCCTGCAATGGCTATGACTTAATGAGTTCCCTGTCTTTAGAAGATTTAACACCTGAAGGAGTTAATGACGGAAATATTACTGGTAATGATTCTTGGGGTTGGACTGATCCTGAAAATGGTAAGGAATACGCTTTAGTGGGCCTAAATTCTCATACTGCATTTATTGACATAAGTAATCCTTCAATGCCTATACTGCTGGGGGCACTTCCATCAGCAACCTTAAACAGTACTTGGAGAGATATTAAAGTATATCAAGATCATGCATTTATTGTAAGCGAGGCCTCTGGGCATGGAATGCAAGTTTTTGATCTAAAAAGATTAAGAGGGATTACTACTTCTCCCCAAATATTCACCGCTGATACTCATTTCACAGACTTCGGAAGTGCACATAATATTGTGATTAATGAGGCTTCTGGATATGCTTACGTTGTAGGCGCAAATCGAAATGGCCCTTTTTCTGGAGGTGCCCTGTTTGTTAATATTCAAAATCCTAAAATACCAATACTAGAGGGAGGATTTGGAGACGGAGGATATTCTCACGATGCTCAAGTGATTAATTATAACGGACCAGATATCGACTACATTGGAAAAGAGATATTGGTTGGTAGTAACGAAAATGAGATTGTAATAGCTGATGTCACTGACAAATCTAATCCCATCACAATTTCTACTGTAGACTATTCAAATATTGGTTATACCCATCAGGGATGGTTTTCTGAGGATTTAAAATATTTTATTGTTGGTGATGAGCTGGATGAATTAAATATTGGAACAAATACCCGAACACTCATTTTCGATTTTACAGACTTAGATAACCCTATTTACGATTTTGATTATTTGGGTAATACTCTAGCTATTGATCACAACGGTTATACAAACGGAAATAATTACTATTTAGCAAATTATACAGCTGGAATTCGTGTATTAGATTTGTCTCAAATTGGAGACAAAAGTCTTACAGAAATTGGTTTTTTTGACACGTATCCAGAAAATGATAATGCTGCCTTCGACGGTGTATGGAATGTATACCCATTTTTTATTAGTAACAACATTATTATTAGTGATATAGATCGAGGTTTATTTATAATTCGAAAAAGTAATTTTTAATTTATATTATGCATCTTAACAATATCAAAAAACATTCTATATTATGTTGGACTATTATAAGTACAAGTTTATTTAGATGTTCTGATAAAGATTTTTCGCTTGGAAGAATAGATTTAAGTCCAGAAATCGAGTCTATTGTAACCTTAGGTGGGATAAAAAATGAAAGTGCAAAAAGTGTGATTAAAACTCAAGACGGCGGCTATGCTGTTGTGGGATATACTCAAAGCATGGATGGAGATATTGAAGGGAAATTTAATGAATCCTTCGATTTCTGGTTTTTAAAATTTAATGAATTTAATGAATTAGAATGGCAAAAAACATATGGTGGTAGTGATGATGAACGAGCCAGTGACCTAATCCAAACTAATGACGGTGGTTATGCGGTTATTGGAAAAAGTAAAAGTGAAGATGGCGACGTCTCTGAAAATGCAGGATATGAAGACTTTTGGATTATAAAATTGGATTCATATGGATCTATTTTATGGGAAAAATCTTTTGGATACTCAGGAATTGATACACCTAACTCAATTATTCAAACCAACGATCAAGGGTATTTGATTACAGGTGTATTAGATGTTTCTGCATCTAACGGTCAAGGAAGTCGATTGTCAAATGTGCAAGCTAGGCACGCAGGAGGAGACTATTGGGTAATCAAATTAAATAGTAGTGGAAATAAAGAATGGAGCAACTATTATGGTGGGACATTTACAGACACAGCTTATGATACTGTACAAACAAATGATAATGGTTATATTATTGTAGGATCCTCAGATAGTATTGATGTAGATATTTCAAACAATAAAGGTAATTACGATTTTTGGGTAATTAAAATTTCTGAATTTGGAGATCTCATATGGGAAAAATCATTTGGAGGAGATCAAGTAGACGAAGCTCGAGCAATTAGTCAAATGGCTGATGGCAATTATTTGGTTGTTGGAGATACAAGAAGTTCAAATTTAGATATTTCTCAAAATAATGGAGCTGCAGACTTATGGGTAATAAAAATTAGCTCAAATGGATCTCTTTTGTGGGAAAAAACGTTAGGAGGAAGTAATTTTGACGTTGCTAGATCTATTTCAAAAACACAAGATAATGATTTTTTAATTGCAGGTAGTTCAAGAAGCTCTGATGGTATATTTATTAACAATAATGGACAAAACGACGCCTTATTACTGAAAATAAATAGCAACGGCTACTTACAATGGCAAAAAACTATTGGAGGTCCCGAAATTGATTTTTTCTATGGAGCTGAAGAATTAGCAGATGGTTCAATTGTGGCTGTTGGAGACTCTGATAGTTCGAATATAGATATTATGGAAAATAAGGGCTTTAAAGACCTCTTGATACTTTATACAAAATGAAACTAAAATATATCTTTTTTACAATAACTTTTATAAACCTTTTTGGATGTATTGCAGACTCTGACGAACCTAAATCAAAGATAACTTTAAACTTTGACCATTATTGGGACGAAAATGAAATTACGAACTCAGAGCTTAATAGCTTAAATTTAACAAATGAATTTGGTAACCTTTTGAGTATTGAACGCTTACGTTACCTAATTTCTGGAATTGTATTGACAAATGACAATGGACAGACTATCGAACTGGAAGGATACAATTTGGTAAACATCTCTAACGAGACTTCATTAAATTATACTCCTTTAGAAATGATTAAATCCGGGTATTATAGTAATATCTCATTTATCTTTGGGTTTACAAATGAAAATAATAATGGCAATTACGTTGATCTAAATTCTAAATCTTGGAATGTCCCTTCAATGCTTGGAGGTGGGTATCATTTTCTACAGATAGACGGAAAGTTTATAAATAATAGTAATGAAGAACAGGGATATAATTATCACGCAATAAGAGCTACTAACAACCTAAACAACTCTAACAATCAAGACACTTTTTTTAGAGTTGATCTAGGTCCTATCAACGTTACGATAGAAACAGAAATTAATATTTCCGTTGATGTTGCTAAATGGTTTAAAAACCCCAACACTTGGAACCTCAACGAACTGAATCAAATGTTAATGCCAAATTATGAAGCTCAAATAATGATGTACGAAAATGGACAAGATGTATTTAGTTTAGCAATAAATGATTAAAACTCAAAGAAGACCTTGAAATCATATTTATACTTATTTTTATTATTATTCTTATCAACTTCTTGCGACAAAGAATCCGTTAATTCTTACGTTCATACTACAACGCCCAGTCCATTACAAATACCGCAACTATTTGAATCATTAATTTTGAATCCAATTATACCTGTTGATAACCCACAGACAAAAGAAGGAATTTTACTGGGACGAAAACTGTTTTATGATCCAATTTTATCTGCAGATAACACACTAGCTTGCGCCAGCTGCCATAACCCTAGCAATGCATTCTCCGATAGTAACAGATTTAGCCAGGGTATTGATGGACTTAATGGACTTAGAAACTCAATGCCGTTATTTAATTTAGCATGGAATTATGAAGATCGATTTTTCTGGGATGGTAGTGAATATGGGCTCGAAAGTCAGGTTTTTGAACCTATAGTAAATCCAATTGAAATGCATTCAACATGGCCAGAAGTAGCGCATAAACTTGCTCAAGATTTTGATTATCCATCACTTTTTGAAGCTGCTTTTGGAAGTAGGTTAATTGATTCTGTTTTAGTTTCAAAAGCAATTTCTCAGTTTGAAAGAACTCTTATCTCTTCAAGCTCAAGATTTGACTCTTATTTAATGGGAACTGGAAACTTAACTACACAGGAAATTGAGGGATTTAATATTTTTATGGATGAATCAAAAGGCGATTGCTTTCATTGTCACGGAAGTGATAATAATCCTCTATGGACTGATAATAAGTTTCATAACAACGGCCTAGATTCTAACATCACAGATCTTGGTCTTGGCGGTATTAGCGGAGATCCATCTGATGATGGTAAATTTAAATCGCCATCTTTACGAAATTTAATATTTACGGCGCCGTATATGCATGATGGAAGATTCTCAACAATAGATGAAGTTATTAACCATTACAGCGAAGGCCTTGTAAACTCACCCACCATAGATCCCTTAATGAAAAAAGTGAGCCAAGGGGGTGTACAGTTAACCCTTCTAGAAAAAGCTAGTCTTAAAGCTTTTCTACTAACTTTAACAGACGAGGAGTTTATAAACAATCCAAACTTCTCAAATTTATAGGTTACATCCATTCTTAAGATATGTTATATTAATGTTAGGATTTATGGATATCCCCTCCTTATGTTGTATATTTGTGCACTATTTATATAGAAGCTAAAAACATTATGATAAAAGTTTCAGAAACAGCAAAAACTAAAGTCTTGGAATTAATGCAAGAAGACGGCTTTAATCCAGCAAAAGACTATGTCAGGGTTGGTGTTAAAAGCGGGGGCTGTTCTGGCCTTTCTTACGATCTTAAATTTGATAAATCTCAAATTGACAGCGATAAACTGTTTGAAGATAACGGGGTAAAAATAATTGTCGATGCTAAAAGTTTTCTTTACTTAATTGGAACTACCCTAGAATATTCAGGAGGTCTTAATGGAGCGGGGTTTGTGTTCAAGAACCCCAACGCAAACCGCACATGTGGATGCGGAGAATCTTTTTCCTTATAACAAAATTTCTAATCGCTATGAACAAATATACAGAAGACGATTTAAGAGAAGAACTTAAAACAAAGGAGTATGAATACGGTTTTTATACTGAACTAGATTCCGAAACGTTTCCTATTGGGCTAGACGAATC
>JAQWYU010000048.1 GCA_029253805.1 Flavobacteriaceae bacterium
ATCTGACCGCATGGGTGTTCTTGAAACCAAAAATGGGCGTGTATTTACACTAGCCCAGTGGTATCCAAGAATGTGTGTTTATGACGATGTTACTGGATGGAATACACTTCCATACCTAGGCGCAGGTGAGTTCTATTTAGAATACGGAACATTTGACGTTAATATTACTGCACCTGCAAGCCACATAGTAGTATGCTCAGGAGCTCTTTTGAACCCTAAAGAAGTTTATACAAAAGAACAACAAAGTAGATTAAAAAAGGCAGAAGCAAGTGATTCAACTGTTATGATTCGATCTGAATCTGAATTAAATGATTCAGATTCACGTCCAAGAGACACATCAACATTAACATGGAAATTTAGAATTGAAAATTCAAGAGATGTTGCATGGGCATCTTCAGCTGCTTTTATTCTCGACGCAGCAAGAATCAACCTTCCAAGCGGTAAAAAATCTCTAGCAATGTCTGCATATCCAATAGAAAGTGTCGGCCAAGATGCGTGGACACGATCTACTGAGTATACTAAAGCTTCCATAGAACATTATTCAGAAAAATGGTTAGAATACCCCTATCCCGCGGCCATAAATGTTGCTGGAAATGAAGGAGGAATGGAATATCCTGGGATTGTATTTTGTAATTACCAATCGAAAACATCTAGGCTGTGGGGAGTAACAGATCATGAATTTGGACACATATGGTTTCCAATGATAGTAGGATCCAATGAACGTTTACACGCTTGGATGGATGAAGGATTCAATACGTTTATTAACTCACTAAGTACAGATGCTTTTAATGATGGTGAGTATAAAGAATCCGTTCCTAACATGCATCAATTTTCTGGAATGTTAGTTAATGATAGACTTGAAGCTGTATACACTTCACCTGACAATTTAAAAGAAAGAAATTTAGGGATTTTGGCATATTACAAGCCAAGTGCAGGCTTAGTTGTACTGAGAGAACACATTCTTGGAAAGGAACGATTTGACGAGGCATTTAGGGAGTACATTAACCGTTGGGCATATAAACATCCAACACCAGACGATTTTTTTAGAACCATTGAAAATGTAGCAGGCGAAGATCTTAGATGGTTTTGGAGAGGCTGGTTCATTAATAGCTGGAAGGTAGACCAAGCAATTACAAACGTAAAGTATGTAAAAAATGATCCAACTCAAGGAGTGCTTATTACTATCGAAAATTTAGAACAAATGCCTATGCCAGTAGTTATTGAATTTAAGACTAAAAGTGGTTCTACAACAAGACAAACCCTTCCAGTCGAAATATGGAAACGAAACACGTCATGGACATTTAAACATGACTCAACCGAAGAATTGACTAAAATAACTATCGATCCTGATTATGTTTTACCAGACGTAAACTCCGGTAACAACAAATGGCAATCAACAGATGGCACTGAGAGTGCTGAAATTTTTTCTAATTACACTGGAGACTTCATTTCATCTGAAACAGAAATGTCTATAACCATCACTGAAGGTAATTCAGGACTAGAAATTCAAATAGGGGCACAAGGCCCATTCCCATTAGAAAGTGAAGGAAATGGAGAATTTATATTTGAACCAGCGGCTCTTGTAATAAAGTATAATGCTGAAAAAACTGGGTTTACTGTTGATGTTAGCGGCAGGTCATTTGAATTCACAAAAAAATAAAAATATAATTTCCCAAAAAAAAAGGGTTCCTATGGAACCCTTTTTTTTGTAAAGAAGGTGGTGTAAATTTAAAGTAAAAAAAGCCCTCCGTTTTAAGGAAAGCTTCTCACTGGTTTTGTCACAAACCACGGATAATCATTTGATTATCACAACACAACGTCTTATATACTATTGTATTTTATAAAAAATACTTAGCGGTCTGGACGGGACTCGAACCCGCGACCCCCTGCGTGACAGGCAGGTATTCTAACCAACTGAACTACCAAACCGTTGCGTTAATGCGGTTGCA
>JAQWYU010000049.1 GCA_029253805.1 Flavobacteriaceae bacterium
TATTTTGCACAAGAGCAAGTTGATATTGCCGTGGTTGAGGTTGGGCTTGGAGGTCGTTTAGATTCTACT
The DNA here is from genome assembly GCA_029253805.1 of Flavobacteriaceae bacterium. GTDB lineage: Bacteria > Bacteroidota > Bacteroidia > Flavobacteriales > Flavobacteriaceae > Hel1-33-131. The sequence goes on from JAQWYU010000049.1 coordinate 70, forward strand.
AACATCATTAATCCCGAGGTTTCAGTAATTACTAATATTGGCCTGGATCACACTCAGTTTTTAGGAACTACACTTGAGTCCATAGCAGTTGAAAAAGCGGGTATTATTAAATTAAACACACCCATAGTGATAGGAGAAACTCAATCAGATATAGAAAGTATTTTTAGAGATAAAGCCAGTGAAGAACAAGCGCCAATCTATTTTGCTGATCAGTTAATAAAAGAAATATACCCATCTGTTCTGAAAGGCGAATATCAGATTAAAAATGTACGAACGGTTCTTCAAACCATTGCCATAATAAATAAAGGTGAGTTTAAAGTTTTTGATGAATCAATTAGGCTAGGTCTAATGAAAGTATTTGAAAGTACTGGGCTTCGTGGTCGTTGGGATGTCTTGGGTTACTACCCGAAAATTATTTGCGATACAGCCCATAATTTAGAGGGATTAAGATTAGTTTTTAAGCAGTTAATGGATGAAAAATTTCATCAGCTACATTTGGTAATTGGTATCACGGATGACAAAGATTTAAATTCACTATTGGGGTTATTTCCAATAGATGCTCAATATTATTTTTGTAAGCCTAATGTTCATAGGGGATTAGATGCACATATACTTGCTGAATCATTTAATGAAAAGGGAGTAAACGGATCTATTCATTCATCAGTTAATTCAGCTTTAAATAGTGCAAAAGAAATCGCAGACAAGGAGGATCTCATTTATGTTGGAGGTAGTACTTTTGTAGTAGCTGAAATAATTTAACTTTTTCTAAAAAATCTTTTGTGAAATGAAAAACTAGACTATATTTGCAACCTGATTAAGGGCGCGTAGCTCAGTTGGTTCAGAGCACCTGGTTTACACCCAGGGGGTCAGGGGTTCGAATCCCTTCGCGCCCACTAAAAAGAAACCCTCTCAAATGAGTGGGTTTCTTTTTTTATTTATCTTCTTTTAAACAAAATAAATGAGCTTTTCAATTTTTAATCTATTAAATAAAAAATTAGATCAACATTGTTACGGGGTTCTCAACGTATCCTTTTAAAGTTTGTAAGAACTGTGCTCCGGTAGCACCGTCTATTGTTCGGTGGTCACAAGCAAGGGTTAATTTGATAGTGTTACCTACAACAACTTGTCCATTTTTAACCACTGGTTTTTGAACTATTGATCCTACTGATAATATCGCTGAGTTAGGTTGATTTATTATTGATGTAAAGCTCTCTACACCAAACATACCTAAGTTAGATACGGTGAATGTGCTACCATCCATCTCTTGGGGTGTTAGTTTTTTATTTCGTGCACGTCCAGCAAAGTCCCTCACAACTGCCCCAATTTGAGGCAAGCTTTGCTCATTTGCAAAACGTACTACTGGGACTACCAATCCATCCTCAACAGCAACAGCTACACCAACGTGTACATGATTATTTAGTTTCATTCGATCTGCAAACCATTGGGAGTTTACTTGAGGGTGCTCACGCAATGCTAGTGCACATGCTTTAACAATGATATCATTGAATGATATTTTGGTGTCAGGAACAGTATTGTATTGGGTCCTAAAAGCTATTGCATTATCCATATCAAACTCTACATTCAAATAATAATGTGGGGCTGTAAATTTAGATTCACCCAGACGTTTCGCAATAGTTTTACGCATTTGCGAATTTTTAATTTCTTCAAAGTCTTCTTGTCCAGTTGGTACAAATTTAACCGTATCCGTTGAAATGTTTTCTGAAAAAGAGGGGTTAAAGTTTTCAACATCTCGTTTAATAATACGGCCATTTTCTCCAGTTCCAACCAATTGGTTTAAGGAGATACCCTTGTCGGATGCCATTTTTCTAGCTAAAGGGGAAATATGTAAACGTTCTGAAGAATTTGGATGTACAACTGAAACTGTATCTCCAACTGCATTAGTTTCTGTTTTTACAATTTCTTTTACTACAGGCTTAACTGGTTCAGACAATTCTGATTTCACTTCAGTTTTAGCAGAAGATTTAGAAAAATTAGCAGCAATTGCTGATACATCAGTTCCTGCCGGACCAATAATAGCTAAAAGATCATCCACATTTGCTGATTCACCTTCATTGAGCCCAACGAACAACAATGTTCCTTCATTAAATGATTCAAATTCCATTGTAGCTTTGTCTGTCTCGATTTCAGCTAAGATATCTCCCTCTTCTATTGTATCCCCAACATTTTTCAGCCAGCTTGCAACAGTTCCTTCTTCCATTGTATCACTCAGACGTGGCATGGTTACTACAATAACCCCGTCGGGAAGGCTTTTTGTAATTATGGTTTCTGTTACATTTTCTTGTTCAGCTTTAACTTCAACAATGCTATCGCTTTCTGTTATATTTTTTTGTTCAACTTTTCCTTGGTTGGATAGTATCGAAGAAATATCTTCCCCTTCTTCTCCAATAATAGCTAAAAGTTTATCTACCATAGTGGTCTCACCTTCTTGAACACCAATATGTAGTAGTGTTCCTTCATTAAAAGATTCAAATTCCATAGTAGCTTTATCAGTTTCGATTTCAGCAAGAATATCACCTTCTTCAATTTTATCACCTACTTTTTTCAACCAGCTAGCCACGGTTCCTTCTTCCATGGTATCGCTTAGTCGAGGCATGTTAACTATGATGGCCATAACTTATAATTTGTGTTGTAAAAATGGATAATTTTCTTGTTCATATACTACGTCATACATAACATTTTTGTCTGGATATGGTGATTCATCAGCAAACTTTTCACATTCAGAAACTAGCTTTTTGACTCGCTTATCAATTTCCTTAATATCTTCCTCATTAGCGTATTCTTCACGAAGAATTACGTCTAATACTTGCGTTATAGGATCAATTTTTTTGTATTCTTTTACTTCGTCTTTTGTTCTGTAGTGCTGGGCATCGCTCATGGAGTGTCCACGATAGCGATAAGTTTTCATTTCTAAAAATGTTGGTCCATCTCCTCTTCGAGCACGTTGAATAGCTTCGTCAAAAGCTTCTGCCACTTTTACAGGGTTCATTCCATCAACTGGGCCACAAGGCATTTCGTATCCTAAACCTAATTTCCAAATATCGCTATGATTAGCAGTTCTGTCAACAGAAGTTCCCATTGCATATCCATTATTTTCACAAACAAATACTACTGGAAGCTTCCAGTTCATAGCCATGTTAAACGTTTCGTGTAATGAGCCTTGACGCGCTGCACCATCTCCAAAATAGCAAAGGGTTACTGCTCCAGTTTCATTATATTTATCTCCGAAAGCCATTCCAGCTCCAAGAGGAATTTGTCCTCCTACAATTCCA
>JAQWYU010000050.1 GCA_029253805.1 Flavobacteriaceae bacterium
TAAGCATCGTTAATTTTGTATTTTTGTTGATCTTGAAATTTATCACTTTAAATTCAAAATTAGAGAAATGAAAAAAATTCAAATGGTTGATCTCAAAGGCCAATATTCCTCCATAAAGAAAGTTGTAGACTCCTCAATCCAAGAGGTTATTGATAATGCATCGTTTATTAATGGACCTAAGGTCAAGGAGTTTCAAGAAAGCTTAGAGGCTTATTTAGGGGTTAAGCATGTAATTCCATGTGCAAATGGAACTGATGCATTGCAGATCGCTATGATGGGATTAGGACTTAAACCTGGAGATGAAGTTATTACTGCAGATTTCACTTTTGCTGCAACCGTTGAAGTGATTGCTCTATTGGGACTCACGCCTGTTTTGGTTGATGTTGACTCTGACAAATTTAATATTGATGTTGAAGCGATAAAGAGAGCTATTACTCCAAAAACAAAAGCGATTGTACCAGTTCATCTGTTTGGACAGTGTGCTAATATGGAGTCTATTATGGAATTGGCAAACGACCATGATTTATTTGTTATAGAAGATAACGCACAAGCTATAGGGGCTAGTTATTATTATAATGATGGTAGGAAGTCCAAGGCAGGCACAATTGGACACGTAGCGTCGACCTCTTTTTTTCCTTCCAAAAACCTTGGCTGCTACGGAGACGGGGGTGCTATTTTCACTAATGATGACAAGTTAGCACATCGCATTAGAGGAATTGTTAATCACGGGATGTATAAGCGTTACCATCACGATGTTGTAGGAGTAAACTCAAGATTAGATTCTATACAAGCGGCTGTTCTGGATGCTAAGCTTCCCAAATTAGATCAATACAATAAGGCGCGTCAATCAGCGGCTAGAAAGTACAATGCAGCTTTTACAAATCACCCAAATATAATTATTCCAAAAGCCGGTAATGGCTGTAAGACGATATGTGACAACTGCGACTGCCATGTGTTTCATCAATACACAATTAAAATACAAGGTGCTGATAGAGATGCGCTTGTTACTCATTTACAAGAAAAGGGAATACCATGTGGGGTATATTATCCGATACCATTACACAAACAAAAAGCATATATGGATGATCGTTATAATGATGCAGATTTTAAAGTTACAAACACTTTAATCAATCAGGTCATTTCATTACCAATGCATACTGAATTAGAAGATGATCAGATTAATTTTATTACTTCAACTGTAATTGGTTTTCTAAATAAAGGTTAGTTAATTTTTTTTTTTGAGGGTCTCTTTATAAATGATGACATAAGTAGCAAAATCATTCCAGATGTAACTGACATATCAGCTATGTTAAAAACACCAGTCTTAAAAACTCCTCCAAAGTCCATATAAAGAAAATCAGTTACTGAACCATACAAGAGTCGGTCATAAACGTTAGCAATTCCTCCTCCGGCAATACAACTAAACCCTATAATTGATTTTTTGTCAAGTGTTTTGTCAGTTATTACATAATACAGTACAATACCTAAAACAATTACTGGAACAATTAGTAGAAAAATAAGTTTAACAGTTGGGTTGGAATCACTCCCCATGCTCAAGAAAGCTCCTGAGTTTTCAACATTCATCAATTGCAGTTGCTTTCCAATAATTTCTGTTCTTGATCCTGGAACTACTCTTTCTCGTACTTGAAATTTTGAAAATTGATCTAATCCGATATTCAAAATAACTAGGACTAGGATTAATAAGGTTCTTTTGTTCATTAACTTAAATTTTCGATTGTTGCTGCTTTTGTTTTCATCTCTCGGTTTATTTTTCTAACCAGACCCTGGAGGACATTTCCAGGCCCAACTTCAATAAATTCAGTTCCACCATCATCAATCATTTGTTGGACAGATTGGGCCCATTTAACAGGAGCAGTAAGCTGTGAAATTAAATTATTTTTAATTTCAGACTCATTTAAAACAGGTGAGGCTATTACATTTTGATATATGGGGCAACATGGAGTACGGAACTGGGTGTTTTCTATAGCTGCTGAGAGTTGTTCTCTTGCAGGAGCCATTAATGGAGAATGAAAAGCGCCACCTACTGGGAGTACAAGTGCTCGACGAGCTCCTTTTTCTTTGAGCTGTTCACATGCTTTTTGAATGGCATCAACGCCCCCCGAAATTACTAGCTGCCCTGGACAATTATAATTTGCAGCTACCACAATTCCGTTGATGGAGTTACATGTTTCCTCAACAATTTTATTTTCTAGACCCAATACTGCCGCCATGGTCCCATTACTAGAGTCACAAGCCTTTTGCATTGCTTGTGCTCGTTGCGAGACAAGCTTAAGGCCATCTCCAAATTTTAGAGTTTTATTTGCGACAAGAGCAGAAAATTCGCCAAGAGAATGCCCTGCGACCATATCAGGTCGAAAACGATCTTCCAAACTCTTTGCTAGAATCACCGAATGTAGAAATATTGCAGGCTGTGTGACTTTAGTCTGTTTTAAATCTTCAACACTTCCCTCAAACATTATTTTAGTAATATTAAATCCTAAAATTTCATTAGCCTGCTCAAATAGAGATCTTGCAAGTGTTGAGGTTTCATATAGAGACAAGCCCATCCCTGAAAACTGAGCGCCCTGCCCTGGAAATATATATGCTTTCATTTGTAGTAGTTTTATCTAATTATAATTAGTTAGCGTTTTTTGTAAGTTATAAATGAAAAAGGGTATTGGTGAATTTCATCTTTATCGTTATACACAGTCTTTGACTCTTTCCAATATTTGTCATCAATTTCAGGAAAAAAAACATCTCCCTCAAAAGTATGATGCACTTTAGTAAGCTCAATAAGATTTACAAAATTTAGTGCTTGTTTATAAATTTCTCCACCACCAATAATAAACGGATTTAAGTCTTGTTTGGAGGCCTCAATAGCATCCTCTAGTGAATTCACAACGATAACTCCTTCTGGTGCTTTGTAATTTGGTTGTCGCGTAATTACAATATGTGTTCTATTTGGCAATGGATTTGGAAAACTTTCGAAAGTTTTTCGCCCCATAATTATACAATGACCAGAGGTTAATTCTTTAAATCGTTTCAGGTCATTTCTAAGTCGCCAAACCAAGTCGTTATCTTTTCCAATCACATTGTTTTCTGAAACTGCGACAATTAGAGTTAGATTATTTGTTTGGCTTGTTGTTTTCAATAAAGTAAGATTTAAATAAAAAGTAAGTATTAAATTATACAGCAACTGCCCCTTTAATGTGTGGATGTGGATTGTAGTCTTCTAAATTAAAGTCTTCAAATGTAAAGTCGAAAATATTTTTTATGTCAGGATTTAATTTCATTTTTGGAATCGGAAGAGGGTCTCTGGAAAGTTGTGTCTTTAATTGCTCTACGTGATTGCTATATATATGTGCATCTCCAAATGTATGAATAAACTCTCCAGCTTCATAGCCACATACTTGAGCAACCATTAAAGTGAATAGTGCGTATGAGGCAATATTAAAGGGGACACCCAAAAAGACATCCGCACTTCGTTGGTAAAGCTGACACGATAGTTTTCCGTCATTGACATAAAACTGAAAAAATGCATGACAAGGTGGGAGTGCAGCCTTGTTATTTTTCACATTTTCACTAAATGATTTTGAGGTGTCTGGAAGTACTGATGGGTTCCACGCGGAAACTAACATTCTACGGCTATTTGGATTTGTTTTCAAGGTTTCAATAACTTCAGTAATTTGGTCTATTTCATCACTGTTCCAGTTACGCCACTGATGTCCATAAACAGGCCCTAGGTCTCCATTTTCGTCTGCCCAGGCGTTCCAAATTTTTACTCCATTTTCGGTTAAGTAATTGATATTTGTGTTCCCTTTTAAAAACCAGAGGAGTTCATGAATAATAGACTTCAGATGAAGCTTTTTTGTAGTCACCATAGGAAAACCTTTGCTGAGGTCAAATCGCATTTGGTATCCAAAAACACTTTTAGTACCGGTACCTGTGCGGTCTCCTTTTTCATTTCCATTTTCCAAGACATGCGACACAAGGTCTAAATATTGCTTCATTAAAGTGATAATTTTCTTTGCATTAAAAATACAAAAAAGCTCCAATATTAAAGAAATCGAAGCTTTAAATAATTTCAAAAGTTATTAACTATTTAACCAATTATTGCCCCTGCAATTGTAGCTGATAAAAGGGATGCAATTGTTCCTCCAATAAGAGCTTTAATTCCAAATTCGGAGAGAGTTTTGCGCTGTCCGGGTGCTAAAGATCCAATTCCGCCTATTTGAATTCCTATTGATGCAAAATTAGCAAATCCACAAAGCATATAGGTAGCCATTATTATTGATTTTTCGTATTTTAAATGAAGAATGTTTAGTGGGTTTTTTAGTTCTGCTAATTGGATATATCCAACAAATTCACTCGCTGCTAATTTAATACCTAACAGTTGTCCCATCAGAGCTATATCTTCTTTGGCTATCCCAATAAGCCACATTAGAGGGGCAAAAGCATATCCGAGAACAAGTTCAAGTGAAAAAGCTTCATACGATGTGTTCGATTTTACCCACTCGTTAAGTGTGGTCAAGTCACCAATCCAGTCCATAACTCCGTTAACCATGGCAATAAAGGCCAAAAATACAAGTAGCATAGCTCCAATATTTAGTGCTAATTTTAACCCTTCTGTAGTCCCGTTGGCTATAGACTCTAATATGTTTGATCCGATTTTTTCTTGTGAAATACTAATTTCATTATCAATGGCTTCCACTTGTGGATATAGCATTTTTGAAATTACAATAGCACCAGGAGCAGCCATTACAGATGCTGTTAATAAATGTTTGGCATAATAAAGTCGTAATACCTCATCATCTCCACCAAGAAATCCTATGTAGGCTGCTAAAACTCCTCCAGCAACAGTTGCCATTCCTCCAATCATTACTAGCAAAATTTCTGAGCGATTCATTTTTTCTAAGTACGCTTTGATCATCAGTGGAGATTCGGTTTGTCCTAAAAATATATTTCCTGCAACGCTTAAACTTTCTGCTCCCGAAACTTGTAATAGTTTACTAAGTAGCCAGGCCATTCCTTTTACAATTCGCTGTATAATTCCTAGGTAAAACAATACAGACGTAAGTGCAGAAAAGAAAATAACCGTTGGTAGAATTGAAATAGCAAATGTAACAAGAGGTGCTTCTATCTCACCTGTTGAAAACGAAGCAAATAAGAACTTGGTTCCCTCTAAAGTAAAGTCTAGTACAGCAATGAATAAACTTCCAACCCACTCAAAAAAGTTTTGAACAAATGATACTTTAAGAACACCAACTGCTAAAAATATTTGAGCTCCAAGTCCAAAAAAAACAGTTCTCCAGTTAATAGCTTTTTTGTTAGCACTTAATAAGTATGAAATTAAAATTAAAACAAACATTCCTAAAAGCCCCCTAAGAAAACTATTTAAAGTAAACCCCTGATTGGAAATAATATTGGAGCTAATTTCTTGTGTTGCAAATGATTTGATGTTTGCAAACAAGACAAATAGAATTGAGATTAGTTTTTTCATGCTGATAGTTGTTATCTTTTTGAGATTTCATCTCTAATTTTAGCTGCTACTTCATAGTCTTCGTCAGCTACTGCCTTTGTTAATAATTGGTGTAATTGATCAATAGTTTTAGTGTCGTAGCTGTCTTTGTTTGATTCTACTTTTTCTTTTTCAAATTTTAAATCATCAAATATCGGATCATTGCTGGATGACAAATCATTTTCTTGTTTTTCAGAGTCATTTTTTAGAACAATCCCTGCTTTTTCTAAAATAGTTTTGTAAGTGAATATTGGAGCTGCAAATCGCAATGCAAGTGCAATTGCATCACTGGTTCTAGCATCAATAATCTCTTCAACTTCATTACGTTCACACACTAAAGATGCATAGAAGACGCCATCAATGAGTTTATGAATGATTACTTGTTTAACAATAATATCAAAACGATCAGAAAAACTTTTGAACAAATCGTGTGTTAAAGGTCTTGGTGGTTCAATTTCTTTTTCTAGTGCAATAGCTATGGACTGGGCCTCGAACGCACCTATAACAATAGGCAGCTTTCGCTTGCCATCAACTTCACTCAAAATCAAAGCGTAAGCACCGCTTTGAGTCTGACTATAAGAAATCCCCTTTATATTTAGACGAACCAAGCTCATAATTTATCACACAAAGAACAGTTTAAATTAGTAAAGTACCAAACCCTTTACAAATAAGTTTCTGAAAATCACTAGAAAAATAATTCGCTAAATATTATAGAAAAAATTTGAATTTATGCATTTTCAGCCTTGAAAACCTTTAGTTTTTCAATCAGTTTAGGGACAACCTCAAAGGCATCGCCTACAACTCCGTAATCAGCAGCTTTGAAAAAAGGGGCTTCAGCATCAGTATTGATAACTACTTTTACTTTTGAGGCACTGACTCCTGCTAAATGTTGAATGGCTCCAGAAATTCCAATAGCTATATATAGGTTTGTAGCTACAGGTTTTCCTGTTTGTCCAACATGTTCGCTATGGGGTCTCCATCCCAAATCAGAAACAGGTTTGGAGCAAGCTGTAGCTGCTCCCAAAACATCCGCAAGTTCTTCAATCATTTCCCAGTTTTCAGGACCTTTTAACCCTCTCCCAGCTGAAACTACTACTTCAGCATCTGCAATAGTCACTTTATCATTTGCTTTATCTACTGAGACGACCGAAGTTGATGATTCTGCTAAAATTGGTGAGAAGTTTTCTGTTTGCGCAGCTCCAGTATTTTCAACCAGACCATATGAATTATTAGAAACTCCTACTATTTTTACGGGAGTCGATA
>JAQWYU010000051.1 GCA_029253805.1 Flavobacteriaceae bacterium
AAAAGCGATAGCTATGTAGATATGCTTAAAGCTGGTATTATCGACCCAAAAAAGGTAACTCGAGTTGCTCTTGAAAATGCGGCTTCAGTTTCTGGAATGATTCTAACAACTGAGTGTGCTCTTATAGATATAAAAGAGGATACTCCGCCAATGCCCCCAATGGGTGGTGGAATGCCAGGAATGATGTAATATTTTTTACATACAACAAAAAAAGCTCCTTATTTCAGGAGCTTTTTTTATTTATAAAATAATTTGATTAGTGCAAGATTAGACCACTTTACTCGTGATCTTCGACAACAGCCTCATCTCGATATTTACAACAGGGATCTAAAGATTCGTAAGCTTCCTTGCTAGCGATAAAAGATTTGGTATCATGGCCAACATCAGTCACATTCGATGCTATCTCATTAAGACTTGTTTTATTTTCATCAAAAATAAGTTTTAACTCGTGTGTTTCCAAATTCCATGAAGCAAACTTAACTCCTTTAGTTTTGAGACATGCTTTTTCAATGCGCTTTTTACACATCACACATACCCCATCTACTTCAATTGAAGCTTTCGCACTCTTATTTTGACCATAGGAGATGGCTCCTGTAAATAGCATTGTAAGTGTTAAAAGTATTGTTTTCATAAATAATTATTTAGTTTAGTTTATAGCGTAAGCCTGTGTAATAAGTACTTCCAAATATAGGCCCATATATAAATGTAGTATCAAAATTTGAGCCAAAAGGATTTTCGGAGCTTAAAATTGGTGATTTTTGGGTAACGTTTGTGATGTTTTCAGCCCCTAAATAAATCTCAAAGACCTCAGAAAACACTTTAGTAACTTGAAGGTTTAGGGTCGAAATAGAAGGTGAATACTTGGACAACTGATAGGCTTGAGGGCTTATTTCTGTTGAAGAAAAACGTTGCTTACCAAGCCAATTAAAAGTTGCGTCAAACTTCCAAACCCCATCCCTTTTTTCCGAATAGGACTCATATGATAGATTCGCAAAATAGCGATGTTGAGACGTCAATGGCTTATTAAGTTTTCCAGATTCGTACTGGGTCTTTACATCATAAAACTTATAGGCTGTTTTAAAGTTCAGGTAGTTCATCAGATTCAAACTAAATTCCGCCTGAAAACTATTAGCATAGCTCTCCCCTTTTAAGTTATAAAAATTAACCTCATATGGATTTTCATAATCAACCACTACTTGATTCTCAAAATTGGTTGTATAATAGTCCAACGTAAAATCTGCTTTCCTTCCAAACAGATTAAAGCCTTGTAATAGGGATACTCCATAGTTCCATGCAATTTCAGGATCTAAACCATAAATGGATCCTCCCGAAGTTTGCACGTTGATTTGTCTTGAAGTTGCAAACAACTTTTGGTTTTCTGTAAAAATATTAGCTGCTCGTATACCGCGACTAAAAGAAACTCTAAGAGCTGACTTTTTCCATGGAGTATAACGGGCATGAAGGCGTGGAGTAAGAAATGTACCTAACAAATTGTGATGATCTAATCGAATTCCAGCAGTTAAATTTACATTATCAAGATTATCAAAGTTATACTCAAAAAACCCACCCACAGAGCGTTCCTTTCTGTCATAAATCAGTGAGTTTACCAACTCATTATATTGATCATAAGTCACGTTTAAGCCTGTTTTAATTTTATGCCTTGTATCGCTGATAATGGAGTTATAAACTAGGCTAGAGTACATGCTTTTATGACGGATGTCATATGCGTTGAGACCAAAATAAGAAGCTTGTTCGTGATCACTATAAGCGATTTGAAGGCCTAAGCTTTGGTAAGGTATGTCTGGATTTACATATCCAAATTTTCCAGAAACTTCAAAACGTCTTGTATTAATTTCACTGCCCCAGACCGTATTAGAAAGCCGATCAGTTTTAGGATCAAAACTTAGCTGTCCTGCTTGCTTTTCATCTTTGAGATAGCGCACGTTTAGAAAACTAATTAACCCTTTTTGGAGATTTGTATACTGCCAACGATTCATAACATTTATCTGGTTTATTAAAGGCATGTCAAGAAAGGAATCATTATTTCTATCAAATTTTTGTGAAAGATTATCTGCGTGTAAATATAAGCCAGTACTCCATTTGTCTGAAATCTGTGTATTAAAGTGTGTATTGAGTTCCGTACGACCATTTAAGGACCCATAGGCATTTACAAAAACTCGATTATCAGTTGATGGTTTAACCAGTTCAGCATTAATTTGTCCCGCTATACTTTCAAAACCGTTAACAACACTTCCAGCTCCTTTGGTTATTTGAATGCTTTCTACCCAAGTGCCAGGGATAAAACTCAAACCGTAAGCTTGAGAGGCTCCACGAATCGAGGGTATGTTTTCAGTCGTGATTAAAATATATGGACTTGTTAACCCCAACATTTTAATTTGTTTTGTTCCTGAAATTGCATCGGTAAAATTAACATCGATGGATGGATTTGTTTCAAAACTTTCAGAAAGATTACAGCAGGCTGCTTTCAAAAGCTCCGTGCTACTTATAGTTGTAATGTTTTGAGAAGATAGGTAAGAGGTCGCTGTAGATTTCTTACGCGTTGAGATAGTAACCTCGCCTAAATCATCGGATGTTTCAAGGACATGGAAAATACTTTTAGGCGTTTCAATCAAAAGCGTGTCAGTTCTAAATCCAATGTAGCTAATTATTAATTTCTTGTAAGCGATATCATATGGCAACTTAAAAGACCCATCATCAGAAGTCATAGCTCCAACATTAGTGTTTAGCCAAAATACATTAGCACCAGGCAGTGGTACACGGACGTTTTTGGAATTCTGTTCCATCACAAATCCTTTAATTTCGTTTTGTGAAAAAAGAAAAAATGGAAACAATATTATAAGATATAAAGTATATTTCATTGTTGTTTAATTTTAAATTATCTCCGAAGAGGATATTAATAGTACGCAGTTGCGCATTTAAAATTGCAATTAAAACAACGAATCAAATAAGGAACGACTGATACTCTATTTGTCGCTTGAAAATTATGGAGGGTGGATTATATTGTG
>JAQWYU010000052.1 GCA_029253805.1 Flavobacteriaceae bacterium
ATATGGCAAAGTCAAGTACTAAAAAACGTAAAGTTATCGTAGAATCTACGGGGGAAGCACACATAACTGCTTCTTTTAATAACATTATTATCTCATTAACCAACAAAAAAGGCGATGTAATCTCATGGTCATCAGCTGGAAAAATGGGTTTTAGAGGTTCTAAAAAGAATACACCCTATGCCGCTCAATTGGCAGCAGAAGACGCTTCTGGCCCAGCTAGAGAAGCTGGTCTTAAGAAAGTTAAAGTGTATGTCAAAGGCCCTGGTAATGGAAGAGAATCAGCAATACGATCTTTACATAACAGCGGAATTGAAGTTACTGAAATTATCGATGTTACTCCAACTCCACACAATGGATGTAGACCTCCCAAAAGAAGAAGAGTTTAATTTTAATAGTATAAACGAGAGATTAATGATTGTCGAAGGATAAGTTTAAGACCTTAATTCACAATCACTTTCAAAAACAAAACAAAATGGCAAGATATACTGGTCCTAAAACAAAAATCGCCCGTAAGTTTGGCGTAGCTATCTTTGGAGAAGATAAATCTTTTGAAAAAAGAAATTACCCTCCAGGACAGCATGGTAACAATAGACGTCGTGGTAAAAAATCTGAATATGCTATCCAGCTGATGGAAAAGCAAAAAGCTAAATATACATACGGAGTTTTAGAAAAGCAATTTAGAAACATGTTTAAAAAAGCAACTGCCTCAAAAGGGATAACCGGTGAGGTGCTTTTACAATTATGTGAATCTAGATTAGATAATGTAGTTTTCAGAATGGGCTTATCTCGCTCCAGAAGTGGAGCTAGACAGTTGGTTTCTCATAGACACATTACTGTAAATGGAGGTATTGTAAATATTCCATCTTATTCTTTAAAAGCTGGTGATATTATAGCAGTCAGAGAAAAGTCCAAATCCTTAGAAACAATTGAGTCTGCTTTATCAAACTCTTCCGTTGTTTATGAATGGATAACTTGGAATAATGACACTAAATCTGGGACATATGTTTCTGTTCCAGCTAGAATTCAAATCCCAGAAAACATTAACGAACAATTTATAGTCGAATTATATTCTAAATAATAACTGATACAATAAGCAATATGGCAATTTTAAATTTTCAGAAGCCCGATAAGGTAATCATGATTGATTCAACTGATTTCCAAGGTAAGTTTGAGTTCAGACCTTTAGAGCCCGGGTACGGACTAACTGTAGGTAATGCTTTAAGACGAGTCTTACTTTCTTCACTTGAAGGATTTGCAATTACTTCAGTTAAAATAGAAGGAGTTGAGCATGAGTTTTCTACCATCCCTGGAGTTGTAGAAGACGTTACAGAAATTATTCTTAATTTAAAACAAGTTCGTTTCAAAAGGCAAATTGAAGAAGTTGATAACGAATCAGTTTCAATTTCTATTTCTGGGCAGGATAAACTAACTGCTGGTGATCTTCAGAAATTTATTTCAGGATTTCAAGTTTTAAACTCGGATTTAGTTATCTGTAATCTTGACCCTAAAGTTTCTATTAACATGGAACTAACTCTAGAAAAAGGTCGTGGTTATGTCCCTGCCGAAGAAAACAAGAAAGTATCAGTAGTAGTTGGTACAATTTTTACGGATTCTATCTACACCCCGATCAAAAATGTAAAATATAGTGTTGAGAATTTTCGTGTAGAGCAAAAAACTGATTATGAAAAATTAATTTTCGAAATTCAAACAGACGGCTCTATAACGCCTCAAGATGCTTTAACTCAAGCAGCCAAGATATTAATACACCATTTCATGTTATTCTCCGACGAGCGTATTACGTTAGAAGCTGACGAGATTGCTCAAACAGAGACATATGACGAGGAATCACTTCACATGCGACAACTTCTAAAAACTAAATTAATTGATATGGACCTATCAGTTCGTGCCCTTAATTGCTTAAAAGCTGCAGAAGTAGATACTTTAGGAGATTTAGTATCGTTTAATAAGAATGACCTTATGAAGTTTAGAAACTTTGGTAAGAAATCATTAACTGAGTTAGAAGAGCTGGTTAATGTTAAAGGACTTAGCTTCGGAATGGATCTTAGTAAGTACAAACTAGATAAAGATTAATTACTTTATAATTTGCTCCTCCTAATAGAGTTGAAGCAAGATAAGGTTTAAAAGAAAATGTCATGAGACACGGAAAAAAAATAAATCACTTAGGTAGAAAAACTGCCCACAGAAAGTCAATGTTAGCCAATATGGCTTGCTCTTTGATAGAACATAAACGTATTAACACTACTGTGGCCAAAGCAAAAGCTTTAAAGCAATTTATTGAACCTTTAATCACCAAAGCAAAAGACGACTCAACTCACCATAGGCGCTTAGTATTTGCTCGTTTAAGACAGAAAGAAGCTGTTTCCGAATTGTTTGGTGAAGTTGCTACTAAAATTGCTGACCGCCCTGGTGGTTACACAAGAATTATCAAGCTAGGAAATCGTCTTGGAGATAATGCTGATATGGCTATGATTGAGTTAGTAGACTACAATGAAATTTATAATTTTGACAAGCAACCTAAGAAAAAGACAACTCGAAGAAGTAGAAAAAGAAGTGCTACGAAACCTGTCACTGTTGCAGCAGAGAACGCATCAACTGAAGAAGAATAATAAATGTTAATAATCATTGATATATTAAGGGTAAACTTTTTTAGTTTATCCTTTTTTTTGTGCAATTTTGTTTAACTCCTTTTACAAGCTAATTACGATGAAATACAATACACGAAAGAAAGCGGTTTTAATTTTAGCTGATGGTACTATTTTCCACGGAAAAGCAATCGGAAGTGACGGAACAGCCTTTGGAGAAGTTTGTTTCAACACTGGAATGACTGGATATCAAGAGATCTTTACTGACCCCTCCTATTATGGTCAATTGATGGTCACTACGAATCCTCATATTGGAAATTACGGAGTTAATTTGAGTGAGATGGAATCAAGCTCAATCAAAATTAATGGACTTATTTGCAAAAACTTTAGTTACAATTATTCTAGAGTTGATGCACAAGGCTCGCTTGAAGACTTTTTTATTACTCATAATTTATTTGCTATCTCTGACGTTGACACTCGAGCCTTAGTTGGTTACATAAGAGATAACGGAGCGATGAACGCTGTTATATCGACTAACGTAAACGACATCGAGAGTCTCAAGAAACAGCTTTCAGAGATCCCTCAAATGGAAGGTCTTGAATTGGCTTCAAAAGTTTCAACAAATGAGCCTTATTTTTATGGAGACGAAAATGCAACTTACAAAGTTGCGGCACTTGATATAGGAATTAAAAAAAACATTCTTAGAAATTTTTCAGAAAGAGATGTCTTTGTTAAGGTTTTTCCATATAATTCGACTTTTGAAGAATTGAGTGCTTGGAATCCTGACGGCTACTTTTTATCTAACGGGCCAGGGGATCCAGAACCACTTCTTGAAGCTCAATTACTTGCTAAAACTATAATCGAGAATAATCTTCCTCTTTTCGGAATATGTTTAGGACATCAAGTTATTGCTCTAGCAAATGGTATATCTACATACAAAATGCACAATGGACATAGAGGTATAAACCATCCTGTTAAGAATCTTCTCACAGGGAAAGGCGAAATCACTTCTCAAAATCACGGATTTGCCATAAATAGAAAAGAAGCTGAATCACATGTTGATGTGGAAATTACACATATGCATTTAAATGATAATACTGTGGCTGGTATTGCTATGAAGAGTAAAAATTGTTTCTCTGTTCAATTTCACCCTGAAGCTAGCCCAGGCCCCCATGATTCGTCTTATTTGTTTGATCAGTTTGTTGATAGGTTTAAAAAAATATCGTTACAATAGTTGTAGCTTTAATAGCTAATCAAGTTGCTTTTTTGTTATGACTATAACGTTTTAGCAAATAATTGCTGTAATATTTTTCTAAGATCAAATTAAAAAAAATCAATTTTGTAAATTTGAAGATTGGTTAATAAATTAAATAATAGTTTATGAGTATAATAATTAATATTCACGCACGTCAAATTCTTGATTCACGCGGAAACCCCACAGTTGAAGTTGATTTAACTACAGAAAATGGCTTTATTGGTAGAGCTGCTGTGCCTTCAGGAGCATCTACTGGAGAGCACGAAGCGGTTGAATTAAGAGATGGTGGAACCAATTATATGGGTAAGGGGGTTTTGAATGCAGTTGAAAATGTTAATACAATTATTGCTCAGGAACTTTTGGGTGTGTCTGTTTTTGAACAAAACTTAATTGATCAAATTATGATTGATATTGATGGGACTACTAATAAATCAAAGCTAGGAGCGAATGCTATCCTTGGAGTTTCTTTAGCTGCTGCGAAAGCTGCCGCCGCTGAGCTTGGGGTGCCGTTATATCGTTATGTTGGAGGAGTTAGCGCAAATACACTTCCAGTTCCAATGATGAATATTATTAATGGAGGATCACATAGTGATGCTCCGATTGCATTTCAAGAGTTTATGGTAATGCCGTTAAAGGCTAATAACTTTACTCATGCTATGCAGATGGGGACTGAAATTTTTCACAATTTAAAAAAAGTATTACATGACAGGAGTCTGAGTACTGCAGTTGGAGATGAAGGCGGATTTGCTCCTAATT
Source organism: Flavobacteriaceae bacterium (assembly GCA_029253805.1). Classification (GTDB taxonomy): domain Bacteria; phylum Bacteroidota; class Bacteroidia; order Flavobacteriales; family Flavobacteriaceae; genus Hel1-33-131. The sequence goes on from JAQWYU010000052.1 coordinate 4,615, forward strand.
TAGAAGGAGGTACTGAAGATGCTCTTGAAACTATATCAATAGCCGTTAAAAATGCAGGGTATTCCTTGGGAGATGATGTTATGATTGCTTTGGATTGTGCTGCAGCTGAATTTTATGTAAACGGACACTATGATTACACTAAGTTTGAAGGTCCCAATGGTAAAATTAGAACAAGTCAACAGCAGGCTGATTATCTAGCTGAATTAGCAGCTAAGTATCCAATTATTTCAATTGAAGACGGAATGGATGAAAATGATTGGGAAGGATGGAAATATCTTACGGATAAAATAGGTAACAAAGTTCAATTAGTTGGTGACGATTTGTTTGTTACCAATGTTGAACGCCTTTCTAGAGGGATTGACAATAAGATTGCAAATTCAATTTTAATCAAGGTTAATCAAATTGGAACACTTACGGAAACAATAGCCGCTGTAAATATGGCACATAACGCTGGTTATACCTCAGTAATGTCACATCGTTCTGGTGAAACTGAAGATTATACCATAGCTGACCTAGCAGTTGCATTAAATACCGGCCAAATTAAAACGGGTTCTGCTTCAAGAAGTGATAGAATGGCAAAGTATAACCAACTACTACGAATCGAAGAAGAGTTAGCCGAGATGGCATATTTTCCAAAAGAGAAAGCATTCAAAATTAACTAGCCTTTTAAAATAAATACAATAGGAGTTTCTCTGTAAGCTTTTTCTGTAAACGTTTTTTTTGTAAATTCGCTGGACATTAAAAAAATTCCCAAAATGTCAAAAAAAGCAATTTTAGAAATCAACGGCCAAAAATATGAATTCCCAACCTTTGTAGGGTCTGAAAATGAAGTAGCTATTGACATTAGCTCACTAAGATCGGCTACAGGGGGAATTACAACAATTGACCCGGGTTTTAAAAATACAGGTTCTTGTGCCAGCGACATTACATTTTTAGATGGTGAAAAAGGTATTTTAAGGTACCGAGGTTATTCCATTGAAGAATTAGCGGATAAGGCTGATTTCTTAGAAGTTGCCTATTTGTTGATTTTTGGTGAATTGCCTTCTAGAGAAAAATTGGATAAATTTCATACAGACATAAAAGATGAAACCATTGTAGACGATGATATTCGTAAAATATTAGATGCGTTTCCAAAATCTGCCCATCCAATGGGCGTATTATCATCACTAACTAGTGCTCTTACAGCTTTTAATCCTAGTAATGACCAGATTAGTAATATCGACTATGAAAGGACTCGAGAGGCCTTATATAGCAATATAGTCAAAGTTTTAGGTAAAATTCCGGTATTAGTAGCCTGGACCCTACGAAAGAAAAATGGCTTACCTCTTGATTACGGAGATAACTCATTGGGTTATGTTGAAAATATACTTAAAATGATGTTTAATAAACCAAATGAGGTTTATGTCCAAAACCAAGTTGTAGTTAATGCTTTAAATAAGCTATTAATACTACATGCGGATCATGAACAAAACTGTTCTACATCTACAGTTAGAATTGTCGGTTCGTCTCATGCAGGCTTATTCGCTTCAATATCCGCTGGAATTTCTGCATTGTGGGGACCTCTCCACGGAGGAGCTAACCAAGCAGTCCTAGAAATGTTGGAAGCTATCAAAGATGATGGCGGTGATACAAAAAAATATATGGGTAAAGCGAAGGATAAAAGCGACCCTTTTCGTCTAATGGGCTTTGGTCATAGAGTTTACAAAAACTTTGATCCACGCGCCAAGATTATAAAACTAGCAGCCGATGAGGTTCTTAAGGATTTAGGAGTTGAAGATCCTATTTTAGAAATTGCTAAAGGGTTAGAAAGTGAAGCATTAACAGATTCATATTTTGTTGATAGAAAATTATATCCTAACGTTGATTTTTATTCAGGTATCATTTATCGTGCAATGGGTATCCCTGTTGAAATGTTCACTGTGATGTTTGCTTTAGGGCGTCTTCCAGGTTGGATAGCACAATGGAAAGAAATGCGCTTTCGTAAAGAGCCAATTGGCCGTCCAAGACAAATCTATACAGGTAGTGCCTATAGGTCTTTCAAGTCTGTTTCTAAATAAAGCACTTATAATTTAGAAATATATGTTACCAATTCTCATAAAAAATGAGTTTTCTCGATTGAGATCTGTGCTCTTTGGAACTTCTCAAAGTATTGGCCCTATTCCTTTAGCTGAAGACTGTTATGATCCAACTAGTTTACATCACATACTTTCAGGGACTTATCCCGCTGAGGTTGATATGAACAATGAGATGTCAGCAGTTCTGGAGATTTTTAAAAAATATGAGATTCAAGTTTTTCGCCCTAGTGTAATAAAGAATTACAATCAAATATTTGCTAGGGATATTGCTTTTGTTGTTGAAAATAAATTAATTATATCCAACATTCTTCCAGAAAGAGATAAGGAAATTAATGCCTTAGAATCTCTTTTTAAATTAATTTCTAAAGAAAATAGATTTACTCTTCCAGAGGATTGTCATGTCGAAGGAGGTGACGTGATTGTTTCTGGTAATTATATTTTTATAGGGGTTTATTCGGGGCATGATTATTCAAATTATATAACAGCTAGAACTAACTTAAAAGCAGCGAAGGAAATTCAGAAATTATTCCCAAAAAAAATAGTTAAAACTTTTGAGCTACGTAAATCAAATACAAATCCCCTAGAAAATGCATTGCATTTAGATTGTTGTTTTCAGCCTTTAGGATTAGGCAAAGCTTTAATTCATTCAAATAGTTTTTTAAATCAAGTTGATTATAAATGGTTAATTGATTTTTTTGGTAGAGAGAATGTGTTTGATGCGACCAATGAAGAAATGAGTCAAATGAATTGCAATATATTTTCTATTTCAGAGAACGTTGTGATTTCTGAACAAAACTTTTCAAGACTAAATTTATGGCTTGTTTCACATGGGTTTACAGTCGAAGAAGTACCCTATTCTGAAATATCTAAACAAGGGGGGTTATTACGTTGTTCAACCCTTCCACTAATTCGAGATTAAAATGTCACAAATTACCAATACTGTTTTAATGGTTCGCCCCACTCAGTTTAGAATGAACGAACAAACATCAATCAATAATTATTATCAAAAAAGCCCTAAAAACACTCTTCCTGAAGAGGTAAATAGAATGGCTGTTAAGGAATTTGATAGTATGGTAAGAAAACTACAAAAAGTCGGAGTTCAGGTTATAGTGGTGGAGGATACTAATGAATTTGATACTCCAGACTCTATATTTCCAAATAATTGGATTTCATTTCATTCCAATGGAACTATTGGACTTTATCCTATGTTTGCTAAAAACAGACGTCTAGAACGTAAGCAGTCTATTTTAGAAGCAGTGGAAGCCCAAGGCTTCGTTATTAAAAATGTAGTAGATTACACCTCAGCAGAATTACATAATGTATTTCTAGAAGGTACAGGGAGTATCCTCTTAGATCGTGTAAATTATAAGGCCTATTGTGCAATATCTGATCGTGCCAATGAAGATTTATTTATTGAATTTTGTGAAGATTTTGAATATACTCCTGTACTATTTTCCGCTTATCAAACAGTCCACAACAAACGTAAAAAAATATACCATACCAATGTTATGATGTGTATTGGTGAGACGTTTGCAGTGTTATGCTGCGCTAGTATTGATAACAAGAACGAGCGCAAAACTCTAATTAAGCACCTTCAACAGGATGGAAAAAAAATTATTGAAATTTCTGAAGACCAGGTTAATCAATTTGCAGGAAATATGTTGCAACTTAAAGGGTCAGGATCAGAAAGTTATTTAGTTATGAGCCAGTCTGCCTTAAATTCACTAAGACCCGCACAGATTAAACTAATAAAGTCACATACAACGATTGTTTCAAGCCCTTTAGAAACAATTGAATCTTGTGGTGGGGGGAGTGCACGGTGTATGATGGCAGAAGTCTTTTTACCTAAAAATCCGTCAATATAGGATTAAAAAAAATGTATCTTTGAATTGAAATTGATTACATAATGACTATTCAGCAA
>JAQWYU010000053.1 GCA_029253805.1 Flavobacteriaceae bacterium
GGATTGATGGAGAAAGTACATTCAAGAGCGTACCAGTTAGGTATGTAATAACTGCCCTGGAAGATCAATTTAATATAAAAATTGATTCAGAATCTATTGATGATACAACAGTTTTTTCTGGCAGTTTTCCACATCATAATCTCAATGTTGCTTTAATTACTGTTTTTGATGCACTAGAAATGAAGTACAATAAAAAAGAAAAACATAACATTCAACTGAGATATTAAAGATGAGGTTGATCTATATTTCTGCTTTAATTTTACTCCCATTAGCAGCCTCTTCACAAGAAGAGGCTTTTTATGTAGAGTTTAAAAACGAATCTATTGCAGAAGCATTTACTAAAATAGAACATACCTATGATGTACTATTTTCTCATAATGACTATGATATAAGCAAAAAACGTATATCATTAAAAAGACAAAAAAGAACCTTATCAGAAGTTTTAGAAGTTTTGAAGCTTCAAACTAAACTCAATTATAAAATAATAAACAATCGCTATATTGTTGTTAACAGATTTTCAGAAAAAAAAATAGAGGTAAATGAACTCGATATAGTGGTTGTTCGCAATTACTTAGCAAAAGGTATACGAAAAATTAATAGTGGCTCTTATACACTGTCACCTTCTGAACTTGGTGCATTGCCAGGGCTTGTTGAGCCAGATGTTTTAGAAAGTATTCAGCTGTTACCAGGAGTATTAAGTCCAAATGAAACCGCTTCAGGTTTTTTTGTAAGAGGGGGAGCCTCGGATCAAAATCGTTTTATATGGGACGGTATAAACATCTATCATAAAGGGCATCTTTTTGGGATGATTTCTTCATTTAACCCAAATGTTACTTCAAAAATTAAGTTTATAAACAAAGGTTCTCATGCGAGATATGGTGAGCGTTTGTCGAGTGTTATAGACATGTCTTCTAACTCTAACATATCTCAAACTGTAAAGGCTCAGTTGGGTTTTAACGGTATCAATGGAGATGCATTAATAGAAGTCCCAATTATAAAAGATAAATTGAATATTCAAGGATCACTTAGACGAAGTTATACAGACGTATTAGAAACATTTACCTTTAATCAACTCGCAGATAAAGTTTTTGAAAGCACTAAAATCAAAAATTTTGAGAATGAAAATAATGAGTTTTCATTTGCAGATTACAATCTTAAACTGAATTTTAAGCCCAATAAAAATAACAGTCTGTATGCAAGTATGATCTCCATTGATAATCAATTAGATTATGTCCTTAACGACGCTGAAAATAATAAAACAGTTAATGACAAATTAGTGTCAAGTAATGTGGGATATGGTTTAGGTTGGAAGGTAAAGTGGAATAAAAACACAACTCAAAATACAACAGCCTTTTTCTCTGATTACAAGCTTAACTATAATTTTATTACAAGAGAAGGTGATGCTCAGATTTCAGATTTTGAAAAACGAAATACCATTTTTGATTCAGGAGTGTCATCAGAAGTTATCATTGATAGATCAAAAGCCAGTAAGTTTACATTCGGTTATCAATACGCGCTCAAAGATGTTGCTTATGCGTTTTTAAATACAACAAACCTTTCATTTGTTTTAGATACAGAAGATAACACTATACAAACGCATAGTGTATATGGTCAGTACGACTATAACAATCCAAAACGTTTTAATCTCTACTTTGGTTTGCGAAGTACTTATTTTAACGAACTAGATGCTGTAAGATTAGAGCCAAGGTTAGTGATTTATAAACCTCTTACTAAAAACTTAAAATTTCAGGCCACTGCCGAAATTAAGAACCAAATTATTAGTGAGATTGATGAAACCATATTAAGCGATCTTTCATTAGAAAATAGACTATGGAGATTAGCCGATGGTAAGGCGTTTCCCATTATTAATAGTCGGCAAGTTTCTGCAGGATTTATTTACAGCAAAAAAGGATTAAGTATTGATATAGATGCATACCATAAAAAATTAAATAATATCACAGCCCTGTCACTTGGATTTTTAAACCCTGATAATAGTAGTTTTAATATTGGTCAGCGGAATATTATTGGATTAGATGCTTTTGTGCAAAAACAATTTAATGGCTTTAACTTATGGCTAAGTTATTCTTTAAATCAATCAGAAAGTAGATTCGAAAATTTAAATAACAATAAATATTTTACTTCAAAATCTAATATTACACATTCTGTTTCAGCGGCTTTGAGTTATAAATTAGATGGTTTTCAATTTGCATTAGGTTGGAAATGGCAAACAGGCAAACCCTATACTATTGCAATAGAAAGCAGCGATGGATTAGAATTTAATGAGGGTGTTAATACTGGTGAATTACCTATTTATCATCGACTTGATTTGTCTTCTACCTACAATTTTAAAATGTCTAAGTACAATAAATTAAGAGGTAAAATTGGACTATCAGTTAGAAATATTTTAAACAGAAAGAACTTAATTAGTATAGAATACAGAGGTAATAACAGTTTAGAGGATCCAATAGAATTAATGGAGAAGTTTTCTATTGGAATTACACCAAATCTTATGTTTAGACTCTATTGGTAACTTGAAGGTTTTTTAGTGATGTTTTAACTTAAACTAATGGATTTATTTTTTCCATGTTCCACCATATCTGTATGCAGGGTTGTCTTTTTTAAAAATCAACAAACATTTACGACATACAAACACCCATTTTTTTTGTTTTTTATATTGCACCCTAAATAAGGTAGAGAAATCTATTTTACAAGCATCACAGAATTTAACTCTTCCCGACATAAAACGATTAACCTAGAATTCGTTTCTTTACGTTTTCAATATATGATCTTCCGATTACGTACCTAATTCCTTCAATTTCTAAGCTATTTCCTTCAACCGTATCTATTTTGTCTATAGCAATTGTGAAGGATCTATGAATTCTTATGAAATTACTCTCAGGTAAAAGATTTGTAAAATTACTTAAAGTACTGTGGATAATATACTTATTAGTTTGAGTAGTTATTTTTAAATAATCTCTTAGTGATTCAACAACCAATATTTCATCTAAATAAATTTTTTTCATTTTCTTTTTATCAACCTTGATAAAAGTAAAAGGTCTTTTAGCTGATTTAGAGTTCTCTGCTATTTCTGTATTAACTAAAGTTTTTGATGCTCTGTTTACAGCTTTTATGAACCTGGGGAAAGAGATGGGTTTAACAAGATAATCTAGAACATCTAATTCATAAGTTTTTATCGCATATTCATCATATGCTGTTGTTACTATAATTAATGGTTTATTCTCTAAGTTTTTAATAAAATCTAGACCATTTAATAGTGGCATATTGATATCTAAAAAAATTAAATCTACACTATTGTTTTTAAGGAACGCTAGTGCATCAATAGCATTATTAAATGTTTCTTTGACGGAAATATTGTTTATTTCTTCAATGAAATTTTTTATAACATTTACTGCTAATGGTTCATCATCAATAATTAAACAGTTAATATTTGTCATACTTTGATTTTAAGTTCTACAACAAAAACTTGATTTTTGTTATTAATACTTAGTTTGTAATCTTCTGATTTATATCCTAATTCAAGTCTTTTTTTAACATTAGTTAGTCCAATTCCACTTGAATTTTCAACGCTTTTACTAATTATTTTGTCTTCGGATATTGGATTTGTAATAGTAAAGAAAAGAAAATTTTTAACTATTTTAAAATCAATATCAATATTAACTACACCCGAACTATTATTGGCGCCATGCTTGAAGGCATTTTCTATAAATGAAAGTAACAAAATCGGTGCTATTTCTTTATCTGAAATATCTCCACTGATTTTTGTATTTATTTTTAGCAGATTTCCGTAACGAATCTTCTCTAAATCCAAATAATTTTCAATGCAGATTATTTCTTTTTCAAGACTTTGTCTTTTTGATTTTGTTTCGTAAAGTAAATAGCGCATTAATTCAGAAAGTCTTAGTAATAACTTTGGGGTTTTATTAGACTTTTCAATAGCTAACGAATAAATATTATTTAAAGTATTGAAAAAAAAATGAGGTGAAATTTGAGTCCTTAAAAAAAGGAGCTCAGTTTCTAATTGTGTTTTTTCTAATGCTGTAACTCTTTTTTGTTCTTGTAGCCAATCCATTGTAATTTTTATGGCTGTCACAAAAGTAATCACATATAATTCACCTATCATCATATCTACAGCATAGCTAAAAGTTACATCTTGAATTAATGAAGGTCCTTCAGGCCATACATTGTTACTAATTAAAAAATAGGTGAGATTAAATTTAATAAATACCATAGAAATTAATGACAGAATTAAAAAAAATAGGTAGGAAAAATATTTGCGTTTAAAGACAAGGTTTGGCATCAAAACAAAAATATTTAAGTAACATAAAACCATGTGTATAGGGAATCCAAGTAAATTTGTTTTTAGTGAATATTCATAATTATCAAAATAATTTCCCCATCTGAGTGTATTTAAAAGAAAGTAAATTAACCAGAAAATTAGATGATGTCTTAAGGTTATTTTTAAGTTATTACTAGGTTGCATAAATTTTTTTTTTAACGTTCAGCACTTTACATTAGTCATCTGTCTAATTTTATTCATTACACAGCTTTTTTTTTTGCATCTTCACATCAACATAATCTATATTAATGAAATTCCACAACATAGCTAAGATATGTATAATATGTATATTTGTATATTTTTCATTATTTACCTCATATACCAAACAAGTATTCGATGATGCAAAAGGATTTACAAATTATGTAAACCCTTTTATAGGAACTGGCGGTCACGGTCATACCTATCCAGGTGCAACTGTACCTTTTGGAATGCTTCAAGTCAGCCCTGATAATGGTATTTCTGGTTGGGACTGGTGTTCAGGATACCATATATCAGATTCTATAATGATCGGGTTTAGTCACTTACACTTAAGTGGAACCGGAATAGGGGATTTAGGGGATATTCGTCTTATGCCTATTAACAAAAAAGTTGAATTAGCACAAACTTTCCAATCCAGAAGTGAAATTCCTTTTAAATCAAATTACTCGCATGAAAATGAAACTGCAGAAGCTGGTTATTACAGTGTTTTTTTAGAAGATTTTAATATCAAGGCAGAATTGACTTCGGATCTAAGGACAGCTTATCATAAATATACATTTGCAGAAAATGATCAGCAATCGTTAGTAATAGATCTAGGTAATACATTTAACTGGGATACAGGTATAATTTCCAACATAGAGATAAAGGATAAATTTACAGTTACTGGGTTTAGGCATAGCAAGGGATGGGCCAAGAATCAAAAAGTATTTTTTGTAGCTAAATTTTCAAAATCGATTAAAGATTTTGATTTGGTTTCAGATGAGGTTTACAGCGATAAGGTGAGTGTTACTGGAGTTAAAACATCAGCTCAACTATATTTTAATGATTTAAGTGATCACCAATTAGAAGTTAAAGTTGGACTCTCTTCAGTTAGTGTAGCTAATGCATCTGAAAATATTAAAGATAGTTCTCAGAATTTTGATATTATACGAAAAAAAGCTTCAAGTGATTGGAATCAGTCACTTTCAAAAATTCAAGTAGAAACTTCTTTAGATTCACTCAAAACAATTTTTTATACAGCACTTTATCATGCTCAGTTAGCCCCAGTTACATTTAGCGATCAAAATGGTGAATTTAGAATGGAAAATGACAGCATTTGTAAAGCTGATAATTATACAGTTTATTCAACGCTCTCGTTGTGGGATACTTTTAGAGCTCAGCAACCATTGCTGACCTTGTTAGAGCCTAACAAGGTTTCGGATATTATAAATTCAATGTTGAAGTATTATGAGCCTAAAGGAGTTCTTCCAGTATGGACTCTTTACGGAAATGAAACAAACACTATGACAGGTTTTCATTCAATTCCTGTTATAGCTGAGGCTTATATTAAAGGGATTAAGGGGTTCGATATTAACAATGCTTATCAAGCAATGAAGGCCACCATGATGCAAGAAAGTTTAAAGGCTAAATCCTCAAATAGTTCAATAACACCTAATGTTTTTTTCCATGAAGATAGAGGCCTTGACCATTATAAAAAATACGGCTATATTCCTTGTGATTTTTTAGAAGAATCGGTTACAATAACTCTTGAATATGCTTATGATGATTGGTGCATAGCACAGATAGCTAAAGCTTTAGGTAAAATTGAAGATTATGATTATTTCATGAGTCGTTCTAAGTCTTATATTAATTTATTTGATACTGATTCAGGTTTTATGCGGGGTAAATTTAAAGATGGGAAAACTTGGCGTGAACCTTTTGATCCAAAACATTCCGCTCACAGAATAAAAGCTGATTATACGGAAGGTAATGCATGGCAACATAGTTGGTTTGTACCTCACGATGTAGACAACCTTATCAAGTTACATGGTGGGGATGAATTATTTTCCGAAAGATTAGAACAGCTATTCAATGAGAGTTCTGAAATTAATGGAGAGAATATTTCAAATGATATTTCGGGTTTAATTGGACAGTATGCTCATGGTAACGAACCAAGTCATCATATTGCTTATTTATTCAATCACTCTGACAAACCTTGGCTTACTCAGTATTGGGTTAGTCAAATATTAAAAACACAGTATAATACAACCCCTAACGGATTAAGTGGTAATGAAGATTGTGGTCAAATGTCTGCATGGTATGTCTTAAGTTCCATGGGTTTGTATCCAATGAACCCAGCTTCAGGAAATTATGAAATAGGAAGTCCTTTATTTGAAAAAACAACTATCACAATTTCTAATGATAAACTTTTTATTATAGAAGCTGAGTATGTTTCAGATAAAAATATTTATATCCAGTCCGCCACACTTAATGGATCTGATTTTAATAAGACGTTCATTTCTCATGAGCAAATTTTAAAAGGAGGAACTTTGAAATTTGTAATGGGACCTGAACCAAACAGAAACTGGGGAGTGTAACCCCCTAAAAGAGAAAACGAATGCATAACATTGATTTAATAATTATAGCTTTATATATCATTCTAACAGTCGGAGTGGGTATATGGGTTTCCAATCGCGCATCAAAAGGATTAGATTCTTATTTTTTAGGAGGTAAAAGTATCAAATGGTATTACTTAGGCTTAAGTAATGGATCTGGCATGTTTGATGTTTCAGGGACTGCTTGGATGGTTGGTATTCTTTTTTTGTACGGAGTGAAGAGTTTTATGTTTATGTGGCTTTGGCCGATTTGGAATCAGATTTTTGTTATGATGTTTTTAGCTGTTTGGATTAGAAGATCTAATATAATGACAGGTTCAGAATGGATATTGACCCGCTTTGGTGATAGTAGATCAGGAAGAGCATCACATTTGATAGTTGCTACGTTTGCTATTGTTGCAGCTGTAGGTTTTATAGCTTACTTTTTTGAGGGAGTAGGGAAGTTCATGACCATTATATTACCATGGGATCTTACACTTCAAATGGGGTCGACCATACTTCTAAATTCCGAACAGTCATATGCATTTATTATTATATTTTTGACAACTCTATATACAGTCAAGGGCGGTATGTTTTCAGTGGTTGCAACAGAAGTGCTTCAATATCTAATCATGGTTATTGCTGGTTTATTAGTTGTAGGATATACATTTTTTGAGATCAGTGATTTAGAAATTAATAGTGTAATTACTGAAGAGTGGAGAAATGTATTTTTTGGATGGGAATTAGAGACCCACTGGACTGATAAATATCAAGCTTTCAATAATTTAATTGATTCTGAAGGTTTCAAGATGTTTGGAGCGTTTATTGGAATGACACTTTTTAAAGGTTTTTTTGCAAGTTTAGCAGGCCCGACACCAAGTTTTGATATGCAAAGAAT
>JAQWYU010000054.1 GCA_029253805.1 Flavobacteriaceae bacterium
CAAGCAGCAAGTGACTACAGAACTCAAATTTATGATCAAAAATTTTCTGGGTACAAAACAGCAATTTCAAGGCATTCATTGTTAATGTTCACTAGTTTATCATTAGAATATTTAGAGCATTCGATACGCGCCAATAAACGAGATGATAATTTATACCACGCCTACAACTTAATAACCGTGAACAACAAAAATTCTGTTTCTGTTTCCTATCTCCCTGAAATGTTAGAAGGTCAGGTAGCGGTATTGAGCTCTGGCTATTTATCAAGTCAAGAAAGTTTGGATGTTTTAGACGGACTTAAAAATAGCTCTTTGTTCAGAGCAGACCAGTACAGTTATATTCTATACCCAAATAAGGAGCTTCCTAAGTTTGTTATTAAAAATACTATATCAACAAGTGATGTTAACTCTTCACAATTACTTACTCAACTTGTTGTTGATGGAAATACTCAATTAATCGTTCAAGACGGAAATGGTGTTTACCATTTTAATGGGAATTTTAATAATGCAAATTCTGTTCAAGAGACTTTAACTAGTCTCTCGGAAACTTACGGATCACTAGTTGAGAGGGACTCTAAAATGGTTCTTGATATTTTTGAGTCTGTATTTGATCACAAATCGTTTACTGGAAGATCAGGAACATTTTTTGGATATGAAGGTCTTGGGTCTATTTACTGGCATATGGTATCTAAACTTCTGCTGGCTGTTTGTGAAGTTACTCAAAAAGCGTTGTCTGAATCAGAAGATAATAAACTCATTGGAAGGTTATATGATCATTATTTTGAAGTTAACGCTGGAATTGGGGTGCATAAATCACCTGAACTTTATGGGGCATTTCCAACTGATGCATATTCTCACACACCAGCAGGTAAAGGTGCACAGCAGCCTGGCATGACTGGACAAGTAAAAGAAGACGTCTTGAGTAGATTTGGAGAGTTAGGGGTTAGTGTATGTAAAGGCGCTGTTCAATTTAATCCAGAAATATTGCGAAAGGATGAATTTTTAAAATCAAAAGATGTATTTAACTACGTTAATCTAGCGAAAGAAAAATGTAATATTGATTTAGAAGAAGACTCTCTGGCTTTTACCTATTGTCAAGTACCAGTAATATACAAGAAAGCGTCAAATTTTGCTATCAAAGTTTTTTTAACTGATGGTAGTATTTTGTCATTTCAAGGAAAGTCCCTCGATATAGAAACAAGTCAAATGTTGTTTGATAGAGGAGGAAAAGTAGATAAATTAGAGGTATCTGTAATAAAGCTTTAACATGAAGCACTTAAGATCTTTGCTTACAATTGCATTAGTTTTTACTTTTTGCTTTAGCATAGTTTCTTGTAAAAATAACCAAATGAATGCATTTTCTGTAAATAAAAATAAGTCAGCCGCAGATTTACTGGGCCATTCTGAATACAAAGCTATGTCTTATGGTGGATATCGGACTTTATCAAGAGACGATCAGCCTTCTTTATCTCAAATTAAAGAAGATCTTAAAATTTTATCAGCGATTGGAGTAAAGATAATACGAACCTATAATTTACAGCTTGATCAGGCTTCGAATATTTTAAAAGTGATTAAAACTTTGAAAGAAGAAGGCGATAATTTTGAAATGTATGTGATGCTTGGTCTTTGGATAGAATGCGAAAACGCTCGTTTGTCTCCAAACCATGATCAAGAAGATTTGGAAGTCAATAGCGCAGAAATTGAACGTGCCATAAATTACGCAAATCAATATCCAGAAATTGTTAAAATTATTGCCGTAGGTAACGAGGCGATGGTTCATTGGCAGACAGATTATTTTGTAGGTCCTTCTGTTGTTTTAAAATGGGTAAATCATTTACAAAAATTAAAAACACAAGACAAGTTGCCGCCGGATTTGTGGATAACAAGTTCAGATAATTTTGCTTCATGGGGCGGCGGGGACCCATCATATCATAACGAAGATTTAATCTCCCTTATTAAAGCAGTAGATTATATCTCGCTCCATACTTATCCATTTCATGACACCCATTACAACTCTAGTTTCTGGGTTGAAAGTCAAACAGATAGCGAACACCTAGATCCTAAGACACGTATTGAGTTATTAGTCCAGAGCGCGGTTGATTATGCGGTATTTCAGTACATAGCTGTTGAAAATTATGTAAAAAGCTTGGGCGTTAAAGTCCCTATTCATATTGGTGAAACCGGATGGGCTACAGTTTCAGAAAATCTTTATGGACCGTTAGGAACTAAGGCTGCTGATGAGTACAAGCAAGCACTTTATTATCAAAAAATGTCCGATTGGACATCAGCCAACAGAGTTAGTTGTTTTTATTTTGAGGCTTTTGATGAACCTTGGAAAGATGCACCCCGCCCATTGGGCTCTGAAAATCATTTTGGACTTTTTGATGTCGAGGGGACGGTTAAGTATGCGCTTTGGGACGCATATGATTCAGGTGTTTTTAAGGGCATGTCAAGAGACGGAATACCACTTAAAAAATCTTTTGATGGGATATTTAATGAGATGTTCAATACAGTTAAACTACCAAACTAAGTCTAATGAAGCTAAAATTAACATACATATTCACCATAGCGCTATTAACAATTACGTTATGTTTTTTGTATAGCTTTTCAGTCAGTGAAGATACTGATGTAGTTTCGGTTAAAGACAGACAATTACTAATTAATAAAACAGCTTATTTTATAAAAGGAATTTGTTACAACCCTGTTGAAAAGGGTCATACGGAAAGAAGTTTCACTAATATTGACATAGACCTTGATATAATGAAAGAAGCAGGGATAAATACAATTCGTGTTTACTTGCCTATTGAAGAGGTTGCTGTTTTGGATAAGATTGCTGATGCTGGAATTAAAGTAATTACTAGTTTTGGTTATAACCAAGGTGGACAAAATGATATACTTTCAGGTTCCTACTTAGATTATATTAATAAATTTAAAAATCATAAAGCAATTTTACTTTGGGAGCTTGGTAATGAATATAATTATCATCCGGAGTGGTTTGATGGGGATATAAAAAACTGGTATTCTAGTTTACAAAGTGCTGCTAGCACTATTCATCATCACGATCCATATCACCCTGTTGCATCTGCGCATGGAGAGCTTCCAGATGACGATGTTCTAGCGGCCACAACCAATGTAGATTTATGGGGTATGAATGTGTATCGTTGGGACAATCCAGAAAACATATTTAAACAATGGTCAGCTCTAAGTGATAAGCCAATGTATCTCTCAGAGGCTGGGAGTGATAGCTACATGACAGTTGCCAATCATGAGTTCTCCAAAGGAGAAAACGAAAAAGCACAAGCGCAGTCTCTTAACAATATTTTAGATGATGTGTTCGAGTTTAGATCAATTAACTCTGGAGTCTTAGTATTTTCTTTTACAGATGAGTTATGGAAAGCAGGAAATCCAAACATCCAAGACGTTGGTGGCTGGGCTCCAGCTAGTAGCGGAGTGCCTTATGACGGAACAGCTAATGAAGAGTATTGGGGGATATTAGATGTTGATCGCGATAAGAAAGAGGCATTTTATGTACTGAAAGAATTTTATAATAAAAAATTAATTGATTAAATATGTTAAACAAAATATTATGTCTTACTAAATTTTTATTAATTACTCTATTATTATCATGCAATCCAAAGACATTATCATTAAATTTAAAAAAACAAACTGAGATGGAAATTTATGAAACATCTGCATCCGGTCATAAATTAACGCAGTTAAGTAACTTTAAGAAAGGAAGTATAGTTTCTGAAATTAATTTAAACGTAGAAGATAAGCTCCAAACTATTACTGGGTTTGGCGGAGCCTTTACAGAGTCTTCAGCACATCTTTTAAATCAAATGAGTTTTGAAAAGAAGGATCAAATAATTAAAGCCTATTTTTCAAGTGAAGGTGCGGCCTATTCTCTAACCCGAACACATATGAATTCATGTGACTTTTCTTTGAGTAATTATTCTTATGCTGAGGTTGAAGAAGACATTGAGCTTAAACATTTTTCAATCGATCATGATAGGAACGATCTTATTCCAATGATCAAGGCGGCACAATCAGCTTCCAAGGATGGATTTAAACTTTTTGCATCTCCGTGGACTGCTTCACCATGGATGAAAGACAATAATTCATGGGTTGGAGGAAAATTAAAGCCTGAATATTACAAGACTTGGGCA
>JAQWYU010000055.1 GCA_029253805.1 Flavobacteriaceae bacterium
CACAATTTCAGAAACAGACGAAATATCGTTAATTATACTAGAAATTTGTCCAATTTCTAATTCACCTTCTTCTAAATCTCCTTCAAACATACCGCGCTTAGCACGTGCTCTACCTAATATAATTTTTAAATCCTTTTTGGAGTAAGTACTAGCATATAAACGGTTTATATCCTCATAAAATTTATTTTTTAAAAGACGTACTGGTGATAATTCCTTTAGGGCTAATACTGTATCGCCTTCTTTAGCTAAAAGTACTGCATTTTTAAAAGCTAAATGAGCAGAGGACTCTGTACTAGCTACAAAGCGGCTACCGATTTGAACCCCATCTGCTCCCAAAGCAAAAGCAGCCATCATTCCACTTCCCGTAGCGATACCACCTGCAGCGATCAGAGGAATTTTTATTTTAGCACGAATCATTGGAACCAGCGTTAATGTTGTAGTCTCATCACGACCGTTGTGACCTCCAGCTTCAAAACCCTCTGCAACAATTGCATCCACGCCAGAAAGCTCGGAATTTAATGCATGTCTTAAACTACTCACTACATGGACAACATTAACTCCTCTTTTCTTTAGCCAATTTGTCCATGTTGATGGATTACCAGCAGAAGTAAACACAATTTTAACCCCCTCATCAACGATTATTTGCATCAAATTTTCAATATTAGGATATAAAAGTGGAATATTAACTCCAAAAGGTTTGTTAGTAGCAATTTTACATTTACGTATATGAGTTCTTAATACATCTGGGTACATTGATCCAGCTCCAATCAAGCCTAATATACCTGCGTTACTAGACGCAGAAGCTAATTTCCAGCCACTATTCCATACCATGCCGGCTTGAACTATCGGATACTGAATATTAAAAAGCTTGGTAACACTGTTTTGCATAACGTAAAAAAACTTGTGTTATAAAAATATAACATTATTTACTATGAAATAACTCCAGAACCAATTAATTCATCTTCTAGGTTCCAAGCAACAAATTGACCTTCTGTAATAGCAGACTGAGGCGAATTAAAAGCAATATATATCCCATCTGAAGTGGAATGCAAGGATGCACTTTCTAATTTTTGTCTGTAACGAATCCGAGCCATCACTTTTAAAGACTCTTCTAATTCAATCTTTAAATCAGGACGAACCCAATGGACATCTGATGATTTAAGTAAAAGAACAGATTTATATAGCCCAGGGTGATGTTTTCCCTGACCAGTATAAATAATATTATCTACAACATCAGTTTCTATCACAAAAAGAGGTTCAGGAGTACCTCCAATAGCTAAGCCTTTGCGTTGACCTTTTGTGAAATAATGTGCCCCTTGATGTGAACCAATTACAGTTCCATCTGAACAATCATATTTGATTTTCAAAGCTCTAAAAGCTAATTCTTCTTTCAGAGATTTAAACGTTGGTTGATTAATTGAATAGGATTCAAAACTTTCTGGAATTTCGATAATTTGTCCTTCTTTAGGCTTTAGTTGTTGTTGCAAAAAATCAGGTAATCTAACTTTTCCTATAAAACATAATCCCTGAGAATCCTTTTTATTAGCAGTTATTAAATTTTGTTTAGCAGCGATTTCTCTAACTTCGGGCTTCGTTAAATTTCCTATAGGGAATAATGATTTTGATAATTGATTTTGTGATAATTGACATAAAAAGTAAGATTGATCTTTATTAACATCAACTCCAGAAAGTAGTCGAAATATTGGAGAATCGGAGTCTGTTTTGATTTTGTCTTTCCTACAATAATGTCCTGTAGCAACAAAATCTGCTCCCAGAGAGAGGGCTATTTTAAGAAATATATCAAATTTAATCTCACGATTACAAAGGATATCTGGATTTGGAGTACGTCCATTTTTATATTCATTGAACATGTAATCAACAATCTTATCCTTGTAGGCTTCGCTTAAATCAACTGTTTGAAAGGGAATATTTAGTTTTTCGGCAACCAATATTGCATCATTACTATCATCTAACCAAGGACATTCATCAGAAATAGTTACGGAGTCGTCATGCCAGTTTTTCATGAACAAGCCTATAACATTGTATCCTTGTTCTTTTAATAAATAGGCAGCAACACTAGAATCTACTCCTCCAGAGAGGCCAACAACAACTGTTTTCATAAATCTTAAAATGCAGGGTTATGATTGCAAATTTACAAATTATTATATGAGGGACTCAACTTCGTAAGTAGGAATTTATCTTACTGGCACGTTGGCGGATAAGTAAGAAAATAAATCAATCTGTTGCCCTATACTCAATTTAAGGAATCATTGGTAACTGTTAGGCACCTAAAGTTGTTCGAAACACATGAAACAGGAGTCAGAGATTTTATTTTTTACGTTTCTGTTGGGCTTCTTTTTGAGCTTCGGCTTGTGCCATAATCTCAGTCATTTTTTTCTGAAAACGGTTTTGTTTTTTGGGTTTTGACTTGCTAACTTGAATTTTAGCCAAAACTTTGTCTTCATCAATGATGTAATTTTTAATAACTAACATGATTCCAATGCTGATTAAATTGGAAACAAAATAATATAGACTTAATCCAGAAGCATAATTATTAAAGAATATCAACATCACAACTGGGGATAAATAGATCATATATTTCATCATCTTGGCCATATCTGGCATGCCTTCTTGTGTGG
>JAQWYU010000056.1 GCA_029253805.1 Flavobacteriaceae bacterium
CCTTTTTGGTAGCTATATAACTCTTTTCCAGTTTTTCGTTCTTCTTGTTCTGTAATAGAAAGCATAGTAGATAATAGATGATTTTTGCAAAAATACGTTGTTTATTGAGTATTCAAAGAATTTAGTTGATTTATTTTTTAAATAAATTAATATTTATCAAACTAATTTGTCTAAAAGTTTATGTGTTTTTTTAGATCCTTCATACATTTCATATTTAACAAACTTTGATTCCAATTTGGCATTGTATATTTTTATTTTTCTTGATGGTCTCAAGCCAATGTGTTTTAGGGCTTCAATGTTCGATGAAAGTAACCATGCATTGGTTCCGGGGTACTTATGTTTTAAAGTGCTTCCAATAGATCCGTAAAAACTCTCCATATCAATATCTAAACGTTCCCCATAAGGGGGATTAAAAACCATATGCAGATGACTATCACCACCTTTTTGTGTTTTGAAAAAATCCTCATGTTTTATGTATATAAAATCCTCTAGCTTAGCATTTTCGATATTTTGAATAGCTTTTTTTACCGCGCTGGGAGATTTATCAAATCCCATTATTTTGTAGTGAAAATCGCGTGTTTTTGACAACAAAGATTCTTCAATCTTTTCAAACAAATCAACATCCCAGTCTTCCCAACGCTCAAACCCAAATTGATTACGCATTAAATTTGGTGGGATATTACAAGCTATCATTGCTGCTTCAACTAGAATTGTTCCTGACCCACACATCGGATCCATGAAATCACTTTGTCCATCCCATCCAGAAAGCATCACAAGACCAGCTGCTAAAACTTCGTTTATGGGTGCTATATTGGTTGCTATTTTGTATCCTCTTTTGTGTAGAGATTCTCCAGAACTATCTAAAGAAACAGTACAAAAGTGTCTATCAATATGAATGTCAATTTTTAAATCGGGGAATCTTAAATCTACATTGGGACGCTCTCCAGTGTTATCTCTAAAACGATCAACAATGGCATCTTTAGTTTTAAGAGCAACGTATTGAGAATGTCTAAAATTGTCTCCATTTAGTGTGGCCCCAACAGCTAATGACCCATTTGATTTCAGATAATTTTCCCAAGAAATAGAATATATTTTATTATAAAGTTCTGTTTCATTTATAACTTTAAAATTTGCTATTGGCTTGAGAATTTTAATAGCTGTACGTAATCCCAAATTAGCCTTGTACATGAATCCTTTATCACCTACAAAACTAACATGTCTAACACCAATTTTGACAGCTTGAGCTCCAAGTTGTGTTAGTTCCTTAGCTAAAAGTTCTTCTAAACCATACATGGTTTTAGCAACCATTTTAAAATTATTCTCCATTAAAAATATTTATTAACAACCAAAAATACAGTATTTTTGGCCGTGTAAGTATTATATATGACAAAAGAACATCAAAAGTGGTTTCAATCATGGTTTAACACTCATTATTATCACATTCTTTACAAAAACAGAGACATTAAAGAAGCTGAACTATTTATTTCAAATTTAACTTATTATTTAAATCTAGTTCCTGAAAAAGATCATATTTTAGATTTGGCTTGTGGGCAAGGAAGACACTCTAAATACCTGAACAGTCTAGGATATAAAGTAACTGGAATTGATTTATCAGAAAAGAGTATAAAGAATGCCAATAAATATTCGTCAGAGTCTTTAAACTTTGAGGTTCACGACATGAGAAATGTCTATCAAAATAAATACGAAGTTGTATTAAATCTATTTACAAGTTTTGGATATTTTGAGGACGATAATGATAATCTAAAAGTTGTAGAAACAATAAAGGCAAGCTTAAATCCTAATGGAATTGGGGTGATTGATTTTATGAATAGCCCTAAGGTTATTAAAAATTTAATAGCAAAAAATACTTACGTTGGGAATGAAATTACATTTAACTTAAATCGTGATTATTCCAATGGATTTGTTAATAAACACATTGAAGTTTTAGATCAAAAAAAGATATTCAAATATAAAGAAAGAGTACGTGCCTATACATTTGAAGATTTTAGATTAATGTTATCAAATGCTGGGCTAGATTTAATTGATTGTTTTGGGAGTTATAATTTAGAGCCCTACAAAAAAGAGGATTCAGATCGTTTAATTTTAATTTTTATAAACAATGATTAGCTTTCTTGCTCCCATTTTTGCTGTGATTTTTGGAGTTTTAATTGTTTTACTACATAGCAAGTCAAATCCTCTAAATCGTAGATTATGTTTAGCCTTTAGTGGTGCTTTTTTACTGTCCACCACTATATTTGAATTACTTCCAGAAGTATATTCACATTTAGATCCAAAACAAATTGGAGTTTTTATTATGGGGGGTATTTTATTGCAAATAATATTAGAATTTTATTCAAAAGGGGCTGAACACGGACATCTGGACACTAATGAACCCAAGAGCATCTTTCCTTGGCTTTTGTTTATGAGTTTGGGCATTCATGCTTTCTTTGAGGGATTTCCATTGAGGGAGCATAAAAATCTTATCTTAGGAGTTGTTATCCACAAGATACCAATAGCAATTCTAATTGCTACATATCTTTTAAAATCAAAACTAGATAAATCTAAAGTTATACTCTTTATCTTAGTATTCACTATAATGACTCCACTAGGATCATTAATTGGTGGTTCACTAAATATTTCTTTCAAGATCATACAAAGCGTAAACGCTATTGTGATTGGAATGTTTTTTCATATTTCTACAATAATTTTATTTGAAAGTAGGGAAGATCATAATTTCAATATAAATAAAATTTTAATTGTTATAAGTGCTGTAGTTCTGGCATATATTATCTAAAAATTAAAATTAGATAAATAAAAATGGATTAATTATTAATTAATAGATCTTTATACATCCATTTCTTTGATAACTTATATAAATCAAAATCTTTAGAGGGTTTTTGGTATTCAAGACGGCCATTTTGAAATTGTCGCTGTAGAATATCCTCAATTAAATAATCTTCTTTGGAAACGTAAGGATCAAAAGGAGTTTTGAGAGACATCTTATATAGTTTTGCAGTATTGTTGTACCAATATGCACTCCAACCACTTCTAAGTGATTTAATTAAGTCAAAAGCTGAAACCCCAGTTTGTCTATGTATTAATTTAATTAAAATTTGAGCTTCTGTGATTGTATTTTTTTTTAATTCGTCAGTAAATTCTTTTTTAACAAATTTTTGTACTAAACGAGCATATTTCTTTTTTTCGCTTTTTGACTTCAAAAGATTCATTCTTTGATTTAAAGTTTCTAAACGTTCAGATGCTAACTTAGCAAAGGGATAAACTTTAATTGTCTTTCTTTGTAAAATTAGATACTTACGCCTGGAATCTGAGGTTGTAAATTTTAACTTAGGGAGAATGAATATTTCATTTAAACTAATTGAATTGTTCGAAATTGTATCTCCTACTACAACTATATATTGTTCATCAAGTAAATCTTTTTCATTAATGCCCTTTTGACAAAAGACTATTATGGGGAAACAAAAAATAAGTGAAATAATCAGTTTCATAAAATTAAAATAGTTTACATCCAAAATTACAAAATATGCCTTAATCTTTATGATTTTATCGTTCATAATTGTTATTTTTATAAAAATTTTTATTCAAAATGGCTAAGAAAACTATACTAAATAAAAAAGCAATTTCATTCTTAGAAGAATATCTGAATAATGCATCTCCAACTGGTTATGAATGGAAAGGTCAGAAACTTTGGATGGATTATTTAAAACCTTATGTTGATACTTTTATTACTGATACTTATGGAACAGCTGTAGGTGTTATTAATCCTGAGGCTCCTTTCAAAGTGGTTATTGAAGGGCATGCTGATGAAATTTCATGGTATGTTAATTATATTTCTGATGACGGACTTATTTATGTCATCAGAAATGGAGGAAGTGATCACCAGATTGCACCAAGTAAAATAGTAAATATTCATACAAAAAAAGGCATTGTAAAAGGAGTTTTTGGTTGGCCAGCTATACATACGCGTACTTTATCAAAAGAACAAGCTCCAAAACCAGATAATATCTTTATTGATGTCGGGTGCAAGACAAAGGAAGATGTTAAAAAACTTGGAGTTCATGTAGGCTGTGTAATTACTTACCCAGATACATTCCACATACTAAATGAAAAACATTTTGTGTGCCGAGCCTTAGATAACCGAATGGGAGGATTTATGATAGCTCAAGTTGCGCGTTTATTACATGAAAATAAAAAAACACTACCGTTTGGATTATATATTACAAACTCCGTCCAGGAAGAAATTGGACTTCGTGGAGCTGAAATGATAACCCACACAATACAGCCTGACGTTGCTATTGTTACTGATGTCACTCATGACACAACAACTCCAATGATCAATAAAAAAGTACAAGG